>NZ_FQWP01000012.1:0-100627 GCF_900129715.1 Fibrobacter sp. UWH9
TCAATCTTGCCGACAAGGCAAGCGCTTTCGCTGCTGGGTAACGTCCGCAACTTTTTCTCCATCTCAGGCAGCAGCGACTCGTACTTTATCATGTCGAAGGCGTACTTCATGGTAATGGCGCCAATGGCCGCCTCAGCGTTGCCGTGAGCAAGGCAAATTTCATCGTCAATTTCCGCCAGGTTCACAAAGGCGAACTCGAAATGCGGAATGCGTCCGTTGTACAAGGCATGGATGTTTTTGTATTGTGCGAGAGGGTCCCACGGGTCGGTTCCATTATAGATAACGATGGCTTTGGTCGGAAGCCATCCATATTCAGAATTGCTCTTGTCTACCATCACGTTGATGGCGTACTTGCCTATCTGCGACATAATCCCGTTACTGGGCGAAGACTTGTGCTCCAGCAGCAAACCAAAGCGCATTTCGCTACCGTCGAGAGCCTTTACCTTGAAGGCAAGATCCGCTTCGCCCCGCTCGCCAACTTCGTCGAAGGCCTCGGGGATTTCCTCCAATGTGTCCAGGTCCACTTCTGCAAGGATATCGGCCAGGTTCCGGTTTGTCTTTGACGCAATCTCAAAAAGCGCCTTCGTGTTCACAGGTTTCGAGTAGACGTATTTCAGGAATCCGTCATGTTTCCGTTTGTTCATGTATTGTTCTTTTTATTCCGGCGACGCGGCCGGTTCGCAGGTAGAACGGTTCCTACCTACTTATATACACGCAGCAAACGTCTCTCTTGCACAAGAAATCTTTGTAAAAATTACTTTTCCCCTCTCGCGGGGAGTTCCTGGATCCTATCGCAGCTTCGCTGTTCCAGGATGACGAAGGTGAATGACATTGCTCCAGAGCCCGCCCTGAGCCTGCCGAAGGGATGACGTGTGGAGAGATGCGCCTCCATTTGCAAAAAAAAGGACCCTTTCGGGTCCTAATGGCAAGAGCGTCCCGTTTTTAAGATCGTTGCTAAGATTCCGAAACAAGTTCGGAATGACGTTTCGCTACATTCGAAAAGACTTGACTTTCCTCTTGCATTTCTCGACAAATTAAGTTATCTTTGGCCTCGTTTTTTGGCATAGGGTTTTCGAGGTTCATCATGAGATTTCTTGCAGTTACGCTTGCAGGGGTGCTTTTTGCCTGTAGCGAAAATGTTTCTTCTTTCGAGGTCGGTTTTACAAGGGGCGAGCCCCTAGCCCAAACGGCAGCGGTCAGCTTTCCGGCAGACAAGTATACAGAGGCCTACTCCGGAATACTAACAAATTCTCTTACCCCCCCCCATTTGTGCACTAGTTGTTCCGAAGGTTCGGAATATTGGCTGAACGACTCGGCAATCTCCAAAGACGAATACCTGGCCAGAGTCCAGGATTACGAACAGCGCGACCTTTCCCGCAGCACCTATACCCAGCCGATCGTCGACAGGCCCCCAATGGAGTACCCCTACGATGGCTGGACCTATCGCTTTTCTTACGGTTCCACAATTCCATTTAGCGATTCCCGCTACACGTCCATCACTACCATAAATTCCCAGAACGGAATGGACCAGATTCCGGAATCATCCCTTAGGGGGAACGGGGTCAGTGTTTATTGGATGGGCGAAGCACTCCCCCTGCCTTCTGGTTCGCCCAACGTGGTCCAGCCGGACTACAGGAATTACAGGCGCTTGCCAGAAGATATTTTAAGCTCCACGCGTCAGGTTCAGCTGATCGGGGTCTTGGCGCCAAACGTCTGCATTACGGGAATCGACTTTATTTTCAATTACGTCAATGGCCATCAGCCGATCCTACCCAATAATCCGATGGTCAACGATATCCGTAGCGGTTGCGGCAGCTACTATCTCGGTGCCCACGTTTTCAACGATACCAGCAATCACAATATCGGCTACAATGCCGAAGCCGCCGTTCTCGACGACTACATATACAATACTAGAGTCATAATGCTTGCGTCTAACGGAGAACTATACGGAACACGGTTCCATCCTAATTCGGCGGGGAGCAGCCACAACGCCATTTCTGTGGCGGGCATCAGCACCCAGACTTTGTTGCTGGCAAGTATCGCCACCATGCCCCAGGTAGTAAATGCCGACAAGATCTTTTTGCCTTCGGAATCCCAGATTGTTGTCAAGAGGCATCTGACGGTGGCCAGCGAATATACCACCTACATGGTCGACGACCCTATTACGGGGAGCATGCGTTCGGCGGCGGCAACGGCCTATACGGCGGGCATGCTGGCCAACTTGCTTTCGGACCATCCCTTTTACCGCTGGCACCCCGAGGTCGTAAAGGCCCTGATGTTGACCACCAACGTTTCAAATGGAGGCACTCCCGATTACGGGGCCATGACCCACAACAATGTTTCGCGCTACTGGGTCGGGGGCAACGGCGACCATTTCGTAAAGGCAGATTCCGCCAACGTCGAAGAGATTTACGTACCCGATGCCAGGCCGGTACGCGAAGGGGCCACCTGGCGCATGGCCATCGCCTGGCTCACCCGTGGCGATTATCCCCTTAGCCACGAATCGCTACAGCAAGAGATGAGCCTGAGCGTAAACGTGCTGAATGCCCGGGGCGAAATTCTGGAATCCTACACCGCCGACAAAGAAGGCCAGGGGCACCAGGTTCTAAACTTCAAGATTCCCGCCGGTGCCACCCGCGTCGAGTACGCCATCCGCCGAACCCAAAACAAAGGCGGCCGCACCCTGCTAGGCTTCAACCTGCATATAGAATAAAAAAAAGGAGGTTGCACCTTGGCGGGGCAACCTCCATCTCCTTTTAGGTTAGATGTTAGTTATATAGGCTTCCTGAACGGGGTCTTCCTTTTTTACCGAAGGTCCGATGGGTAATCTTGTCTAGGGCAGTCAGGAACTTGTCACACTGCATGTCGAAATTCAGTCCTGATTGCAAATCCGCATTCCCTGTCAGCACCAAAAAGAGTTTTGTACACTCCTGGCGTAATTCCGCCTTGGTGCCGTATCCGGCTCTGTCGTGGCGCTTCTGAGCAATTTCATAGGCGGCCATGAAACCTTCTACAAAGACCTCTACACGTTCTAGGCGCTGCTTGATGTCGCTAGATTCATAGACTTCGGCATTGTTAGGGTCCTCCCCCAAAGTCTTGACATCAAGGATTCTTCTCTTGACTACCACGGTCGCTTCTGCAGGCACCAAATCTTCGATTACGATCCCATCCTGGATTACGCTACACACCCGTTGCGCAAAGGCAGCCCATTCCTCGTTTGTATTGTTCTGCAGGGCCCCTACGTATCTTGCGAAGTTTCTGTATAGTCCGAGCTGATTGTCAAAAAGTTCGCCCAAGGTCAGGATAGCGGCAGCGCTCCGTTCGTTGTCAATCACAATTTCCAGGTTCGCGACCCTGGCCCTGTAATTGCGGAGCAGCCTTCCAAAAGCTTCCCGCTTAATACAGGAACTGGCTTCCAGGACTTCCTTGTGGAACTTCAAGAATTCATCATCACTCATCTTTTGGGGTCTAAAGAAACTCATGCTAGTCATTCTTTGTTTTTTCTCCTTTTCAAGAGGTTGTTACGCCACCTCGGTCATCACGTCAGACACAACTTCCGTTGTACTTTCAGCAGCCTGTTCTGCAGTCTGATTGGCATTCTGTTCGCCCTTCTGGGCATTGGTCTTGCCACGATACAGATAGCGGATTTCATTTACAGCAGCAGACACATAGCTAACGAATCCCGTACAAGAAACATCTGCCTTGACCGTAGCAATATATTCCGCCAAATGGAAGGTTCTGTAGAACTGGACCATACATTCTTCACGCAGATCCTTGTTTTTCAGGGGGACACGATTTGCGCGTTCAACACGGCAGTCATTTCTAAGGTCAGAATAATTTGTCTGGATTTCTGTAAGAGTATTCACCCACAGTTCCAATTCACTACCGGCATAAATGGCGGCGTATTCTTCCTTAGCGACCACATCTTTCACATGATCCAGAGACTTTTTGACCATGCTAGAAATGGCGTCGCGATTGACCGCAGCCGTATAACCGAAGCTCTTGACCAACTTCCAGATTTCGTTACCTAAAGCACGCTGGGTTTCGTTGGGGTGAACAGTCAGCACCTTCACATAGTTACGAAAACCACGGAACTGAACAGTACGTTCTACACCCGAAACAGATGCATCATGCTTCGCCATGATTTCAGAAACATTACGAGTGTAATCAACGAACTTCTGAACTGCGATTTCGTAGCTTGCCACCTGGGCAACCATTTCTTTAAGAGTGATACCCGAAGCAGAATTGATCACATTCCTATGGAAAGCGATGAAGTTATTGTCATTAAGTTTGCTTGCATTAATGATATTGTTATTAGACATATTAATTTATCCTTTTTAAGTTGTCTTGTTTATGTTATCAAAATAATCATTCATTTATTCTGACAACGGCCATAAGATACAAAAGTAGAACACCCAAAAACGCGCCCCTCAAAAAAAATTTTTCCTTCATTTTTTTCCATGAAAACATGGGTTGGGTGTATGAACGGGCCATTTTGGTGTATGAACGGCCCGATTTGGCGTATGAACGAGCACTTTTTTAAAAATCAACTTTTTATCAACAGGATGTCAACACAAGACGTAAAGTTGTCAAAATGGCGAAATTTGCTCAAAAACGCCATTTCCATATATTCCAACTTGGAATATATGCCTTCTCCAAAAACCCTCAAAATTGACCATTTTTGCATCCAAAATGCACTTGATCCGATAAATTGCCCTCGAAAATTTCTTTTAAACCGCTTTATATCCTGCGAATTCGCATCAAAATATCTTTTAATTTCCATCGGCACGATCGATAGCGCATCAAAATATCTTTTGATTGACTTTGTATCCGACAAAAGCGAATTAAAAGTTCTTTTAATCCGCTTTGCATCCGTCAAAAGGGCTTTAAAAGTTCCTTTAACCGGCATCTGCCCAATAAAAACCGCTTGAAAAGTTCTTTTGACCTGCCCTGCATCCGACAAAAGCGGGTTAAAAGTTCTTTCAACCGGCATCTGCATGATAAATACCGCTTGAAAAGTTCTTTTGATCTGCGTTGCATCCTGCGAATCCGCATCAAAATATCTTTTAATCCCCATCGGTACGATAAATAGCATTCCAAAAGTTCTTTTTAAGCGCCTTGCATCGGATCAATCGAATTTCTGCAGAAATCATCACCAGCTTAGCAACAGACACGATTTGACATGTAATTTTTCTACATTGCCATAGCTTTTGATGAAAAATTGTGCGAGGGTTTTCTCAGAAAGAAATTATCGGATTCCTTGTTTTTTTCCTATTCCCCTCAAAATCCATATTCACCAAAAACATAAAAATCAACTTTCAAAAAAGAGGTTTTTTATGGAAAAGTTCATCGTTTCTTGGTTTGTAACCTAGCGGGGCAAAGAAGTGCTTCTTTAAAAGCTGATTTTGTGAAGTATCTCATATAATCTCTATATCTACACTAAAAAAAAAGCATTTTCCACCCTATGTAATTCTTTACATTTTGTGTTTTTGATTTCTGCACTTTTTATAAAAAACATGAAGTTTTCTATTGCCAAATCATAGGGCTTGAGCTACTTTATGAAGGTAATTTAATAAGTCTAATTCGAGTCGAGACGCCAGTCAAAACTGCAGCCGGCCGCATCCTACAAGGAGGCCGCCATGGCCCAAAAAAGTTTTAGTGTTCTAGATCTCAGAATTTCAAGTCTCCGCTCCGCCTACGAAAAGGGCGAAACATCGCCGCGAGAAGTTGTCCAAAAATTGCGCGACGCCATGGAGGCGGCCCCCAGGGAAATCTGGATTGCAAAGACCAGCAAGGAACAGCTGGAAAAATATCTAACCGCATTGGAAAGTTTCGCCGGCAGCGGCAACGGTTTCAAGATTCCTGCAGATAAGCCTTTGTTCGGTATTCCCTTTGCCATCAAGGATAACATCGACTGCGAAGGCATGGAAAGTACTTCGGCCTGCCCCGCCTACGCCTATATGCCCAAGAAGTCCGCGTTCGTGGTGGAACGTTTGATCGAGGCGGGAGCTATTCCCATGGGCAAGACCAACATGGATCAGTTTGCCACGGGGCTTGTGGGCGTGCGTTCCCCTTACGGATGCATTCCCAACAGGTATGCGCCGGAATATGTTTCGGGCGGAAGCAGCAGCGGTTCTGCCGCCGCATTGGCCTACGGTCTTTGCAGTTTTTCGCTGGGTACAGATACGGCAGGCTCTGGACGAGTTCCCGCCGCATTCAACAAGCTTGTGGGAGTAAAGCCTACCCGCGGCTTGCTTAGCACCAGCGGCGTGATTCCCGCTTGCCGCAGTCTGGATTGCGTCAGCATTTTTGCATTGGATAACAGCGACGCCCGCTATGTATTGAACATCGCCGGGGCCGAAGATAGCGAAGATGCCTACTCACGAGTGGCCCCCTGGAACGAGGCTGCCGTGAACGCAAAGGGGACTGCCGTGAACGCAAGGGGGGATGCGCCGAGGCTCCCCGAAAATTGGACTTTCGGTGTTCCCGAAGAAAGCGAGCTGAACTTCTTTGGGAATGAGGGTTACAAGGCGGCCTTCTACCGCGCCGTCGAGGCATTCGAAAAGGCTGGCGGTACCAAGGTGACGATTCATTTTACCCCCTTCCTGGAAGCAGCCCGCCTGCTTTATGAAGGCCCCTGGGTTTTCGAACGCTACGATGCCGTGGGCAAGTTCATCGAAGAACATCCCGATGAAATCTTCCCCGTTACCAAGCAGATCATTAGCCCCAAGGTAACGCCCCACCCCTCCGAAGTTTTCGCCGGGTTCCACGCCTTGCAAGCCAAGAAGAAAATCGCCGACCGTGAATTCGCCAAGGTAGATGTTCTGCTTACGCCTACGGCCGGCACCATCTACAAGACGGCCGAAGTGAACGCCGACCCCATCAGGCTGAACAGTAACTTGGGTTATTATACCAACTACATGAACTTGCTGGATTATTCTGCATTGGCTATCCCCGCAGGCGTGGCCGACAGCACCGACCCCAACGCACCCAAGCTCCCCTTTGGCGTAACCATCGTAGGCCACGCTTTTGATGATTTCAAGTTGCTGGATGTCGCCGAAAAGGTAACGCCCTTCCTTAGCGAAAAGATTCCTCTGGCGGTGTGCGGAGCCCACCTGAAGGGTGAACCTTTGCATTATCAATTGGAAACCGCAGACTTTTTAGGTGCTGCAGAGACTGCTGCCGAATACAAGATGTACGCCTTCAAGGATGGCACCATCCAGAAGCCTGCCATGATCGCCGGCAACAGCAGCTTCTATGTGGAGCTTTACGCCCTTACTCCCGAAGAATTCGGCAAGTTCGTCGCCGCCATCCCCGCCCCTCTCGGCATCGGAAAGATCAAGCTTTCTGACGGCCGCATGGTCCCCGGATTTATCGGCGACGGAAGCATCTCGGTAATGGCCTTCGAAGGAACCGCCACCGACATCTCCGAATACGGCGACTGGCGCAAGTACGTTCATAAATAAGAACTTTATTCATCTCTACAAAAAAAAACTGCACCGTTACGGCGCAGTTTTTTTTGCAATAATATGCCAAACAGAATTATTTGTCCGCGAGCATTTCCAACATTTTTTTAGCTTCCTCTATTTTATCTTCAGAAACCCCAAGAGAACGCATAACTTGAATGCCATCAGCATGACCTTTTTCTAACCCTTGTTCAATGCCTTGCTCAATGCCTTGCTCAATGCCTTTTTTCAAGCCTTCATTGATGGCATCGTCAATGCAGCAATCGATATCATATTGAGTCATCATAGAAAAAGCCTGCCTTTCAAGAATCTCTTTTGGAGTCCTGCGGATGCGCAGCCGTTCATAAGCGTCGCGGATGGCGCCCTGGGCGGTGCTGGGAATTTCGTCGCGACTGCCGCAGTTGTCGATGAAGTCCATCCATTCGCGTTCCCTTTCGGGCACGTCCTTCGCTCCTTTCAGCTTCGGCAGCTTGATGAAAATATAATTCAAAACATGGCTTACGGGCAAGGCGTCCTTGTTTCCCAGGTCGCTCTTGCGGTAGATCCCCCAGGAGTCGCGATAGTCCTTGTTGCCGTCGGAGGCATTCTCGCAAATCCAGATGCTATAAATCTTGGGCATGCGGTAGCGTTCCTTGAGGGAGAGTTCCCTGCGGCGCTTCTTCAGGGAAAGCAGCTCTTCGCGGTGGGCTTCGGCGGCCATGACAGCGCCGTACAAAACTACACGGTCCTTGAAATGAGTGTGCCCGAATCTCTGCATTTCAACATCGATGTATTCACCGTTCTTTGTCCTGGCGCGAACGTCTACTCCTACGATATCGTCGCTGGGGTAGATGACAGCCAAGTCGCGGTTCATGTGTTCTACGTCCGTGATGGAGTCCTTCTCATCAAGACGGAGTACGGCATTCAGAAAATCAATCAGGATTTCCTTGGATTCAAAAAGCCTGATGAAGGCTGTATTTTCTTTTGCAGAAAGGAAGGTGGAGTGGCGCAGAAGTTCCGGAATTTCCTGTTCCGGAAGGTCCTGGTTCAAAATAACGCCAAAATCGGCGTGAGATCCCGTTCTGACCATGGGATTCCTCTTGAGTATAAAAGTTGACGTTGTGGAGCCGATTTCAAAAAATCCATTGAAATCGGGAGCCCTACGTTACATACTCAGGAAGCGCTTTCCCAGGTAACCTGCAGCGATCTTGCTTCAGTAAAGTCGAAAGCCAAGTGCCGCGAGCAGCAAGCAGAGAGTGAATGGCCGCGCACGAATGCCGGATGAGAATGCTTAGAATATAAAAACATATAGTTTAACAGGCAACACCCCAAACATTGAACTTGGCACCCACTTCATAAATAAGAACTTTATTCATCTCTACAAAAAAAACTGCACCGTTACGGCGCAGTTTTTTGTTATTATATTGAGAGTATGGTGAATATTCCTGAAACATTGCTGCAGCAGATAATTCAATTTGCAAAGGTATGCAAGTTGAATCGTGTTGTGTTGTTTGGATCTCGAGCCCGAGGCTCTCATAGAGATCGTAGCGATGTGGATTTGGCCGTTTTCGGAAAGAATGTCGCTGAATTTCAGTTTATGCTCGAAGATGAAGCAGATTCCCTTTTATCATTCGACGTTGTTGACATGGGAACCGTTGTCTCTCAGAAACTGAAGCAGAATATAGAGCGAGAAGGAGTTTGCCTTTATGCAGAAGTTTGAAAATAGAAAACAACGAAGAGAATAAGCTTTAGTTTATAACAAAAACCCGTCTCGGCTTTCACCGGGGCGGGCTTCTTGTTATGTGGAGTTCAAAGGGAGTCCCCGACGGAGTCGGGGATTTTTGTTAGTTAGCTTTTACAGCGAAGAGGCATTGGCCGGAGCGGATTTCGCCGCCTTGCTTGCCAAAGACCTGAGTGATGACGCCGTCTTCGTCGGCAACCACCGGGATTTCGGTCTTCATACTTTCGAGGATGGCAAGGGTGTCGCCGGCCTTGAACTTGGCACCCACTTCAGAAACCACCAGTTTCCAGAGGGAGCCTGCCACAGGGCTGTACACGCCTTCTTCACCATCGGCCAGAGTCACTTCGGCAGCGGGGGCTGCGTCGGCGCTATGGCTTTCGAAAGTAAACTGTCCGTTTGCAATCCAGCGCTGCTTTTCTTCTTCGAAGGCGTTCTTGCGCTTGGTTTCGAAAGCATTGATGGTTTCTGCATTTTCGGCCAGGAACTTTTCGTATTCAGTGATGTCGAAGGAACTTTCGACGATCTTCACATGGAACTTTCCGGCAATAAAGTCCTTGCGCATTTGCAGGAGTTCATCGGCACCCACTTCGTAATACTTGACCACGTCAAAGAAGCGGAGCAGGTAAGGCAAGGTAAAGTCGCTTGTCTTCTTGAAACGGTTCCACATCTGAACGGTACGTCCGACAAACTGGTAACCGCCAGGGCCTTCCATGCCGTAGACGCACATGTATGCGCCACCGATACCCACTGCGTTTTCGGGAGTCCAGGTACGGGCGGGGTTGTACTTGGTAGTCACCAGGCGGTGGCGGGGATCCAGCGGAGTTGCCACAGGGGCGCCCAGGTAAACGTCGCCAAGGCCCATGACCAGGTAGTCGGCGTTCATCACGATGTTCTTTACATCGGCGATGGAATCCAGGCCGTTTACGCGGCGGATGAATTCGATGTTGTTGGGGCAGCACCAGGGAGCACCGGGGCGAACGGTGGTGACGTACTTTTCGATAGCCACACGAGTCTGGGGGTCATCCCAGGAAAGGGGCAAGTAAACGGTACGGGTGGGAACCTTGGTAACCTTATTCTTCTTCAGGTGTTCTGCAAGGTCAGCAAGCTTTGCCAGCATTTCACCCTGACGGATTTTAGTTACGTCAAAATGAATCTGGATGGAGCGAATACCCGGGGTCACATCAATGACCAGGTCAGCCATCTGTTCCTTTACAGCCAGCATCCAGGCGTGTGCGGTAAAGCGGAGGCGAAGGTCAATGATGGCGGGGCCAAATTCCACCAGCACATAGTTGTCGCCGTCGGCACGAACCACGATGTGTTCCATTTCGTCGGCGCTGTCCTTATGGAATTCAGCAATAATGGGCGTTACAACAGGGGCTGCCACCAGAGCGGGAATTGCTGTAGAGGCTGCAGCAATGTTAGCGAGATTTGCTTCACGGGCCAGGCGAATTTCTTCGGCACTTTCGGCAGTAAGGGGAACAAACTTTACGCGGTCACCGCTGCGGAGCTGACCCATCTTCCAGAGTTCAGAAGAAACGATGGTGACGGGGCAAGCAAAACCACCAAGGCTGGGGCCATCCACGCCCAAGATAATGGGCATGTCACCAGTAAAGTCTACAGTACCGATGGCGTAGGCATTATCATGAAGGTTAGAAGGATGAAGGCCAGCTTCACCACCATCAGGGCGAGCCCACTTAGGCTGAGGTCCAATCAGGCGGATACCGGTTCTAGAAGAGTTGTAATGGACTTCCCAGTTGGCAGCGAAGAATTCATCGATGTCTTCCTTGGTCAAATAGTCGGGAGCGCCGTGAGGGCCGTACATCACACCGATTTCCCATTGGGTACTGATCTGCGGAAGAGCAGCCTCTGCAGGGACCATGGGTTCCGTGGCAATGGCGTTACCGATGTGGAGGATATCGCCTGCAGCCAGGGCGCGGCCACCATGGCCACCAAAACCGCCCAGGGTAAAGGTAGACTTACTTCCCAGATAATCGGGAACGTCAACACCACCGCGAATTGCCAGGTAAGCACGCTGCCCCATCTTGGTAATGCCGAACTTCAGAACGTCACCGTCGTGAACTTCAACAGGAGTGTTCTTGGGGCATGCGGCACCATTCAGCTTTGCCGGAAAATCACCGCCCACCCATGCAATCACCGTGTCGGTGTGGAAGGCAAGGGAGCAGCCGGAAAGAGTCATTTCGATACCGGCAGCGTCATCGGCATTACCCACAATCTTGTTGGCCAAGCGGAAGCTGTAGTTATCCATGGGGCCGCTAGGAGGAATACCTACGTCCCAAAGGTTCAAGCGACCCGGATAATCCTGGATCGTGGTCTGGAGACCCGGAGCCAGCACTTCAAAAATCTTGTTTTCGTACTTGTAATCGTTCAGGATCCAGGTAGAAACCTTGCCCGTAATAAAGGCATCCATTTCAAGGACATCTTGCAAGAGCTTGATGTTGGTCTCGAAACCGCAGAGCTTGACCTGCTTCAGGACTTCGCGGGCCTTGGCAATGTTGTCTTCGCGATCGTCGCCGGCCACAATGACCTTTGCCAGCAGGGGATCGTAGAAGGCGCTGACTTCAGTACCGCGGGAAACCCAAGTATCTACGCGGATGCCTTCGGGGAAGGAAACTTCGGTCAGGAGGCCGCTGGAGGGGCGATAGTTCTTGCCCGGATCTTCGGCGTAAACGCGGAATTCCATGGCGTGGCCCTTGGGGGTAAACTGGGCGCCAATTTCGAAGGGGCGGATTCCTGCAGCCTGTTCGATCATCCAGCGGACCAGATCCACACCGAATACGGTTTCGGTAACACCGTGCTCCACCTGCAAGCGGGTATTTACTTCCAGGAAGTAGAATTTGTCGTCGTTGGCATCGTAAATGAATTCCACGGTACCAGCAGAACGGTACTGCACACCTTGAGCCAAGCGGAGGGCAGAAGCATGCAGAGCCTCGCGAGTCTTTTGGGGAAGGCAGGGAGCCGGAGTTTCTTCCACCACCTTCTGGTTACGGCGTTGCACAGAGCAGTCACGTTCGCCAAGGACAACGGCATTGCCTTCGCCGTCACCGAAAATCTGGACTTCTACGTGGCGGCCGCGTTCCACATACTTTTCTACAAAGAGGCCAGCGTTCTTGAAGTTGTTTTCGCTAAGGCGCTTGATACGGTCGTAGCTTTCGCGAAGTTCTTCTTCGCTGTGGCAGATGGACATGCCAATGCCGCCACCGCCTGCGGTACTTTTCAACATTACGGGATAGCCGATCTTGCCTGCACCGGCTGCGGCTTCATCTACACTGTTCAAGAGGCCAGTACCGGGAACCAGAGGCACGCCAAATTCTTCGGCCAGTTCCTTACTGCGATGCTTCAGACCGAATTCAATCAGTTGCTTGGGAGTGGGGCCAATGAAGGCCACACCGTTTTCTTCGAGGGTCTTTGCAAATTCAGCATTTTCGCTCAAGAAACCATAACCCGGATGCACGGCTTCGGCACCGGTCTGCTTAATGGCAGCCAAGATGGCATCTACATTCAGGTAGCTATCCTTGGCGGCGGCAGGGCCTACACGAACAGCTTCATCAGCCATCAAGACGTGAGCGGCAGTTTCGTCGGGGTCGGAGTAAACCGCCACGGACTTCACGCCCATTTCTTTTAGAGAACGAATGACACGGCAGGCAATTTCGCCACGGTTCGCAATCAGTACTTTCTTAAACATTTTTAGTTCCTTTTTATCCACACAACAATTTTTTGGTTTGAGGACGGCCTACGGCCTTTTAGGTATCAGGCCGCGCTTTCGCGCTCTCAGGTCATATTATTCAACCTCTAGGTGGCAAAGCCACCGACCTCATACCTCAAGCGAAGCGTTCCTCACGCCTTACTTCCCTGCCATGATGTTTAGTAGCCGGGAAAGAGCGCCATTGGGATTTTCCAGTTCCGTAAGGATTGAAAAATGGTCATGGCCATCTAGCAGGGAATAGCTTCCCGGTATACGTTCCGCAGCTCGAAGAGCCGCAAATTCAAGACTCTGACGGCGCAGTTCCGGAAGTTCCTTGCTTCCAGAAACAACGATTACAGGTTTTCTCACAAGGGGGGCGCGAGCAGGACTCAGGCGAAGAATCTCTTCGGCAGTCAACTGCAATTTTTTATTCAGGTAGCTCTTGGAAATAGGCTCCAAATCATATATGCCGCTAATGGCCAAGGCTCCCTGCACACCCGTTTCGTCGAGAACAGAAGTGCAAAGGTGACCGCCGGCAGACCAGCCAGACACATAAATACGATCAGCATCAAAGCCCAGTTCGTCGGCACGGCTGCGTAGAACCTTTATGGCCAAACGGATTTCGTAGACGATTCCCGTCAAGGGCATTTCGGGAGCCAAAGTGTAGCCTATGTTCGCTACGTTAAATCCGTTGGCCAAAGGGCCCTGTGCAAGAAAGCGGAAAGTTTCCTTGCAACGCATCTGCCAATAGCCACCATGAATAAAGACAAACAGGGGTGCCTTTCGATTACCACAGCTAAAAAAGTCAAACTTGTTCCGAGGGTGAACATCGTAGGTCATGTCTAGGGAAGAAGCGAATCTTCTGGCCAAGGCATCGCTACGCAGGTCGAACCCCTTCAGCTGAATGGCGCTATCGGCAACGGCATTGGTATTGTCGTAACCGGCGTCCAACTCGGCCTGGGTAAATCCACGGTAAACAAGTTCACTCATTTTACACCCTACTTGTCAAACACCACCATGCGAATGGGAGTGGGGTTGTAATCGTTACAGGGGTTGTTCAGCTGGGAGCAATCCGAAAGCAAGAACAGGATATCCATATCCACGCGCATTTCGATGTACTTGCCCGGGCCAGAAATGCCGTCGGCAAATTCAAGGCGGCCAGCATCATCCAGAATCACCTTGGTAAAGAAATTCAGGTTGCAAGTCTGATCGCGCTTACTCATGCCAAAGTTTTCCAGCGTACGCACGAAGGTATCGCGACAGCTATGCATATAGCGGGTCTTGTCCGTATAGCGAACGCAGTTGCCTTCTGCAGAGCATCCACTGCCAAGAGTATCGTGCTCGCCGCAGGTATCCGCAATCACCGTCAACATGGGGTTGTTGCGGTTGCTGCGAATCACCGTACCCAATTCAATCATGGTGTTGGCCTGGGCGGTAATGGTGTTGTTGGCATTATAGCGTTCAGTCTTGTCGTGCTGATTATAAATCTGCACGTCGCCAGACTGGTTTCCGCAAACGTCGATCATGCGAAGAATCTGTCCCTTCTTCAGAGGCAGCATGTAGCCGTCGCCCGCATTCACCGTCACATCGAAGACCGCGTCTTCAACCCTACGGGAACTTTCAAGAAGCTTCGAGTTCATCATAAACCTCTCTTGAAACCTTAGTCCCAAATCAGCATGCGGACGGGGGTCGGATCGTAAGCATTGCAGGGGTTGTTGAGCTGCGGGCAGTTGCTAACGACTGCAAGCACATCCATTTCGGCACGCATTTCCACGTACTTGCCCGGGCTAGAAATACCATCGGCAAAGTTCAGGTTGCCCTGTTCATCGAAGGGCACATACATGAAGAAGTTCAGGTTGTTGACCTGGTCGCGCTTATCCAGATTTTCGGTTTCCAGAAGGACCTTCAAAAAGGATTCGCGGCAGGCGTGCATATAACGCTTGTCCAAAGCGTAACGGCAAGTATTGCTTTCGCAGGAGCAGGCGGAGCCCAAAGTGTCATGGTCGCCGCAAGTGTCGGCAACAACAGTGAGCATGGGATTGTCATCGTTGGAGTAAAGCTTGGTGCCAACGCCTACGAGACAGTTAGCCTGACGCTGCACGGTCTGCTGAACGCTATAACGTTCGGAAGGATCGTTTGCGTTAATGAACAGAGTATCTACAGCCTGGTTCCCCTTCAGGTCCAGAATGCGGAAGGTCTGACCTTTTTTAATCAGATGGAGCCAGCCAGCACCAGCCTGCACATCTTCAGAATAAACGGCATCTTCTTCTTTCAGCGAACTTTCAACATATTTTGTATACATCTTATAAATCCTTTTTTCTTTTTTTACTTTCCGCTCATACCTCAGAGCGAAGCGACCTCATAGCTCAAAGCACCGCAGGTGCGCCCTACAAGTTGTAGTTTGCAGTGTTGATGTAGCCGCGGCCATTTTCCGGGCACCAGGTAAAGCAAGGATCGTCTGCGGGAGCTTCATCGCAAGTGAGGAGTTCAACCTTCACGGGCTTGCGCAGATATTCCTTGGTGGGATTCAGGGGATGCATACCGGTATCGATTACAACAAGAGTGTCCATTTCGGCGCGGAGTTCTACGTAGTCGCCGGCCTTGGAGTTATTTTCGACGAAAGTCATCTTGCCGTCGGAAGTAACCACAACCTTGCTGAAGAAGTTTACCAGTTCGGTAAAGTCGCGCTTGGTCATGCCATGCTTGCCGATTTCAACCAGCAGGGAATCGTAACCGTTGCGGAAGAAGTCGTTGTGGGCAGCCTGATAGGACTTTTCGCCAAAACGTTCCTTGATGAGGCTTGCGTGGGTGCAGCCGCACAGAGGATCGTGCCAGCCAACGGTATCTTCGACAACACTGAGGAGGATGCGGCCCATGTCGCTATAGAGGCAGCAGTTCTTGGCGATGCGGCAGATGTGTTGAATTTTAAGGGTATCGCCCAGGTTAAAGCGTTCAGTGAAGTTCTTGGCGTTGTAGCACATGATGCTAGCGTTTGCGCCACCTTCAATATCGGTAAGGCGGATCTTCTGGCCCTTCTTTACGATGCGGGAATAGTTCCAGCCGCCAGCAATTACTTGTTCACACAGTACTTTAGATTCAGACATTTTTGGACTCCTGTAAAAATGGTTTTAGGTCGCACTCATTACTTCTTGGCGATCATGTTTACAATCTTGAATTCTTCTTCGGGTTCTTCTACCAGCTTGGGCGGGTGAATCAGACCTTCGATATGCTTGCGCTTTTCGATGAATTCCGGCAGCAAGAAGCTATCCTTGTTGCGGGGGCGCGGCACAGAATGGACATCCACCATTTCCTTGACCTTGCCGGGGTTGGCCTGCAGCGTAAGGATTCGATCCGAAAGGAATACCGCTTCGTCAAGGTCGTGGGTCACGAAGATGATGGTGATATCGATGTTCTTCCACACTTCCAGCAGGTACTTCTGCATCTGGGAACGGGTCTGGGCATCCAAAGCGCCGAAGGGTTCATCCATCAAGAGTACGCGGGGCTGCGGGGCCAGGGCGCGTGCAATAGCCACACGCTGCTGCATACCGCCCGAAAGTTGCTTGGGGAAGTACTCACCATACTTTTCCAAGCCCACAATCTGCAGCCACTGTTCCGCAATTTCTTCAGCCTCACTTCCGTGGCCAATGGATTCCAGGCCGAACATCACGTTCTTCTTCACGGACATCCAGGGGAACAAAGTGTATTTCTGGAATACCATGCCACGTTCAGCACTTGTACCCTTCACCTTCTTTCCATCTAGGTAGAATTCGCCGGAGGTTGCGGTTTCGAGGCCTGCGGCAATGCGGATCAAGGTAGACTTACCGCAACCAGAGGGGCCGATAACCGAAAGGAACTCGCGACGGCGAACGCCAAAGGAAACATCATCCAATACGCGATGGGTGCCGGAACCGTTAGTCTCTTCGAAGTCCTTTACAATGTGGCGGGCTTCCAGGATAATATCTTCGGCGGGTGAAATAATCTTAGAGTCTGCCATTGTAACGATCCCTCATAGTTTTTTCTTCTGCAGTCAGGCGGAAGCTAAACACATCATCCTTAGAACCAACGACCTGCTTGAACTTGGCGGCCACACCGACGCGGCCATCTTCCCAGGCAAAGATCTTCTTGCCCAGCCAGGCGAGAATCAAGTCGCAGCCGAGACCGATAATTCCAAGAATCACGATGGCAGCATAAACATTATCGAAGTTACGGTACTTGGCCTGCTGATTAATGAACCAGGTAATGCCGGAACTTGTGCCCACCACTTCGGCCACAATCAGGTAAGTCCAGGCCCAGCCCAAAAGGATTCGCATATCCTTGTACATCTTGGGAGCGATTTCAGGGAGGATCACCTTGAAAAGGATGCGCTTGGGAGAGGCCCCCAGAGTGCGGGCGGCTTCAATCAGGGCACCGTCGGCACGGCGGGTGGTGGCGTTAATCATGGGCACCTGCTGGAAGAAAGTACCGATGATAATGATGGCGATTTTCGGAGCATCGTTAATGCCAAGAACAGCAACCGCCAGGGCACCAAAAACAGGGGCCGGGAAATAGCGGAAGAATTCGATAAACGGTCCAGTCAGCTTTTCAAAAAATGGAATAGCACCGGACAGCATACCCATGGGAACACCCACAAGGCTAGAAAGCAGGAAGGCCAGGAACACGATCTTTACAGAGTGAAGGATGCTCTGGTAGAACCATACATCGCCATCGCGCTTGGGTTCCGTAGTGAATGCGGTAACCAGGGCCTTGGCCACTTCGTGGGGTGCGGGCAAGTAAGCGGGATTGGCGCGCACACCGGTCATGGGCTTTGCGCCAGATTCCAGAAGGTTCTTGTTTTCTTCTGCAAAGTTGGCGCGATCGATTTCGTCTCCCGGCATACAGAACATGCTGTCGCCTGCATCTACCACGCGCATCAGCGGATGATAGACAAAAGGCACATAGCTGATCACGCTCCAGGTCGCCAGGGGAATTACGAAGGAAAGAATAGCCAGGACCATAGTCCACTTCTTTCCAACAGTCTTTTGAATTCCAATAGGATTAGTCATTTTATCCACACAACAATTAAGTGATTAGTGGTTAGTGGTTGGTGATTAGTATTTTCTGCTTACCAACCACTGACTACTGTCTACTATTTACTTGCCCTTGTTAAAGTCTTCGGTGAACTTGGGCATGATGAAGCGGTTTACGTCCACGTTCTTGTCGTACACCTTGTTCTCTACAAAGAACTTGTCGACGATCTTGCTGGAACCAAAGACGGAGTTATAACCTTCGCCCTTCTTGAAGTACTTCACCGATTCGCTCAGGCGCAGGAACTTGGTACCGTTCATGAACTTTGCATACTGGGATTCAGAAATGCCTACGCGAGCGGCAAGAATCTTGACGGCCTCATCCTTGTTTGCGGGGTCATTCAGATAAGCCACCACATCATCCCAGGCTGCAACAACCTTGGCCCATTCAGCCTTGTTCTTCATGAGGGATTCCTGAGACACCACCAGCAAGTCGTAAATGATGCCCGGTTCGTTGGCGCTGGTGTAAAGTTCCTTGGAACCCTTCACCTTTTCAAGGGCGTTCACGGAATGGGGAACCCAGGCCACCACGGCGGAAACTTCGCCGGATTCAAGAGTCTGTACCGCCTGATGGGTCGGCATATTCACCAGAGTCACATCAGAAGGCTTCAGGCCATTCTTGGTAAGAGCGTTAATCAGCAAGGCATGAGAAAGACAGCCAATTTCTACACCCACCTTCTTGCCCTTCAGATCCTTGATGGAGTTGATTCCCGGAGCGCCGATAATCTTGTCGTTACCGTTGCTGTAGTCGTTAATCAAGATGGTCACGTTGCGGGCGCCGGTAGCGTTCAGCACCATGGCATCACCGTTGGCGACACCTACGGCATCCACCTTCTTGGCGGCAAAGGCATCCATAGACGGGCCGTAATCAAACCATTCCAGCTTTACATCCACATCGTGCTTCTTGAAGAAGCCCTTCTTTTCGGCAATTTCCCAGGCAGTCCAACCCGGCCAATCGCTATAGGCGATCTTCAGTACCGGCTTTTGTGCGTAAACGGTTGCGGCAAGGGCCATCACACCAGCAATTAAAAACTTGGAAATATTCATAAACACCTCGTGGGTAAATTGTTTTACGCCCCTTTTTACGCAAAGGCCGTGCCAACTTTTCAGAAACCCACGATTTTTACAAATTTTACCGGTTTTACATAACCGTAGCAGCACGGTAGCATTTTGGTAGGTACATCATTTGTAAAACGACTTTATAAAGTCAGCAGTTTATTTTCAACTTCTGTAAAAACAACAAATTTTTATAAACGGCATATTTTTTGCTGCATTCATTGTTAGTTTTACTCACGGAAAAAGAGAATGAACATGGCAAAAGAAATTCGCTCCGCAGCAGAGATCAAGAAGCAGAACGTGGCTAGCATCAAGCGAGTCATTCTAGAGATGGGTTCCGTCACAAAACCCGAGGTGGCCGAAAAGACAGGCCTCAGCGTAGTCACCTGCGGAAGCATCCTCAACGAGATGACCGCAGAAGGCTCCATCGTAGAAGAACGGCTCCGCTCGTCTAGCGGCGGCCGCCGGGCCATGAGCTATCGCATCAGCGAAGGCGTGGGCAACACCCTCTGCCTTTATGCCTTTACCGAAAGCACTGGATCATTCATTCGCTACCAGGTCCGCGACCTGATCGGCAACGTAAAAGACGCCGGCTTCACTCAGGAGCCCGTCATCAACGTCACCACCCTCAGCGAAGCCATCAAGAGAATTTGCAAGCCCGAACAGAATGTCAAAATCGTAGTCCTTGGAATCCAGGGCTGCATCAACAACAACATCCTGGAATATTCAGACCTTACAGAACTCAGCGGACTTAACGTGGCCGCCGAACTGGAAAACGCCACCGGCTTCCCCGTCCGCGTCGAAAACGACATGAACACCATCGCCGTGGGCTACCGCAAGAACTGCGAAAAGAAACTGGATTCAAAATCCGGCAGGAACGTGGCCATCCTGTTCTTCCCCAAGGGGCAAACTCCCGCAGGAGGATTCATCGTAGACGGAAACATTCTGCGAGGAGCCTCCAACCTGGCAGGGGAACTCTCCTTCTTCCCCTACAACTTCAAAAAGGAAGACCAGCGAGTCGTCTTCAGTTCCATCGAAAAGGCCCAGCCCACCATCAACCGCATGATCCTGGCCACCACCGTGTTCCTGGACCCGGCCGTAGTCGTCATTACCGGCGGTCTCTCTAGAGAAGTGGATTGCGACGCCATGACCAAGTATCTGCAAGACAACCTGAAGCGCCCCCAGATTCCAAGAATTGAGGCCCGCCCCGTCATCGAGAGAGACTACTTTACCGGCCTCCACAGCATCGCCGTGGACTACATAATCGACGGTTAAATTTTACAGGTTACAAATAAAAGTCCGGATAGATTCCCAGTTCGAGTTCATCTACCAGCAATTCCGCGGCAGGTTCATTTCGGCCCACAACCAGGGCACTGTCAAAGCCAGCCACGCGGGCCCCAAGAACATCCGTTCCCAGGGTATCGCCAATCATGACCACCCGGGGCTTGCGCCCATTAAAAAGGGACTCGGGCAAAGAAGCGCTAACCTTTTTCCAGATCGCCGGGAAGGGCTTTCCCAAATAGTAAGTGGTACAGCCCTTGCCGCCATTACCGCAGTTACCGCCATTGCCGCCGTTAGATTCGTCTACGGATTCGCGACGAAGGCGTTCACAAAGGGCCCCAGAGACAGGCTCACGGGAACCGTCAATTTTCGGAGCCCAGGCATCGGAATTCAGCACCAGCAAAATAGCACCGGGACGTCTTAGAATTTCTACAGCGTGGGCATAAGTTTCATCGGTATCCTTCGCCGAAGAAATGGCCACCACGGGCTCTTCGGGGAATTCGTCGGGCGCAACCGCCGTCATGCCACATTCCGCCAAGACGTTCTTACCGGTTTCCCGCCCGATGTAGTAAACCTCACGCAATTTCAGAGGGCCGCAGGCCTGATTTGCATTGGCGGCGGTTCCGGCCCGCAATTCCTTCACCAGGTCCTTCAGCAAACTTCCCGACGAAATCGTCTCCGCTTCAGAAAAGTCAAACCCACGCTTTGCGGCATCCGCCGCCAGCACGCGGTCTACATCGCTGGCCGCATTGGTAATCAGGCGTACCTGCTTGCCCGCAGAACGCAAGGCCGCAAACCAGTCCCGGGCCCCCGGGTAAACAAAGGCACCGCGGTTATACAAGGTCCCATAGCCATCAAAGCAGAATGCGTCATACTTCTCCAGCAGTTCGCCAAAGGATACCGCCTGCGGTTCAGCCGCACCGAGGCCCTGAGCGCCAAGGCCATCGCGGTTTTGGGGCAGACAGCCATCCCGATTCAATATTTCCAGATAGCGCTTGTAAATCTCAGTCTCAAAAAATTCCATTTAAAGCTCAAAAAAAATGCGCCGGTTCTTTCAAAGCCGACGCAGTTCAACAACGAGTTTGCCGCCTAAAAAATTAAGCGTCGCTTCTCAGAATGCCGTAGTCGCGGCCTTCTACGGGAATCACCAGCTGCAGGCGGGAAAGCACGTCGATATGCTTGTCGAATTCCGCCTTGAAATCTTCGCCCAGAACTTCTTCGTCGTCGTGGGCCAAGTTGTAGGCGATGTAGCTGCCATCGGGGAAAATGGAAATGCAGCAATCCCAGGTAATGTCGCCTTCCTGTTCCTCTTCGTCGTCATCGCGGTCCTTGCTTTCAAGCATCAGCATGGGCTGGGGAGCGGGAATGGCGTCGGCATGGCCGTTCTCGAAAATGAAGTAGTTGCGGCTGATCAGCTCATGTTCCAGGGCCATGGTGCTGGGGGTACGTTCGAACTCGTTGCGCAGACGGTGAATATTGCCCAGGTCATCTTCGTAAGGGTCCTGGAAATCTTGGGGCAGCACCACCTGATAGTAGTCAAATTCCTTGCCCTTGGCGGCATAGGTATCGGACCATTCCTTGGGAGGTTCGGGGCGGGTCGTCAAGAAATCTTCAAAAGCATCCAGGATGTCGGACAAGCGGGAACTCCACTGTTCGCCCTTCTGCTTCTGCACCAGTTCCATGAAATTCTTAAGGCGTTCTTCGCCATTCACTTCTTTCAGTTCTTCGTTTTCTTCAGCCATACAATCGTTCTCTTGTTCTAAATAAATTCTAGTACCTTCGCTCCGCTCAGGATGACACGGAAGGGGTTCAGGATGACTCGGAAGGGGGGGCAGGATGACATCGCTTTCAAGATGTTCCAAATTTTTACCACTCTTCCACGGTCTTTGTGGTGAGGCTCATGGCGATGTCTTTTTCGTAATAGGCGGGTTCGCTGATAAAGATGGGGTACACCGGGCTTTCACCATGGTACAGTATATCCTTACCGTCAAACGTTCTGAACAGCTTATCCCCATCCTTCAATTCACAATAGTCGTGTCCCATGAGATTGGGGTGGATCATGGCCTGGATCGCTCCGCCGCCCTGGGGCTTGGGGTAGCCGATATCCTTGAACTGGGTGTACACATCCACCTTGATGGGCGGGCGTTTCTGCAGTTCGCCGCGGTTCCATTCTTCGGCCAGTTCCAGGTAGCGCTGGACCAGCTTTTCGGAGCGCTCAAAAATGGCGGCGTCCAGAGTCCCGTGCTGCTGGGGGCCAATCTCTACGCAGATGTCCGCCTTGGCCACCGTACCGAAGTAGGGCGAGGCGCTGCGTTCCTCGGGCTGGTAATAAATCCAGGCGTCAGAAAATTCCTGAGTCAAAACCGCAGAGGCTCTCATGCAGAAGGGATCCCTGTCAGAAAGGATCAGGCACATGCCCATGTTGGATCCGGTGTTGTGGACATCCAGAATCAGGTCGGTTTTGGTATCGGGGCCCTTGGGTCCGTAAATTTCGTTCAGCTCCTTAGACCGGCGGAACTCATACTGCTGGGGAGTCCCATTCATATCCAGGCAGGTCAGGGAGAAGGCGCGGTTCAGGTCGTGGTCCCGATAGCGGCGGTTCAACCTTATGGCTTCGGGATTGGCAAGTACCAGTTCGACCTTTGCACTTTTACATAAATTGTTATAACATTCAGGATTATCCATCCACTTCTGAACCAGACGCACACCAGTACGCTCGTTACCGTGGGTGCCCCCCGAAACAACAATCGTATTTATCAAGCTCATATTTCAAATATAAATATTCTCTACCTAGTCCGTTTTGAGGTTTATGATTGTAAAAAGTATCGTTAGACCTAATTTAGGTTCAACACGGGCCTACCACATTTATTATATTCATCGGCGTATTTTATTGAATTAATACACACGGGGTTATAAGCCCCATAGGAAGACACATGAAAAAGATCAAGTTCCAGGATACCTCCTTCCGTGATGGTTTCCAGTCTATTTTCGGTGCCCGCGTGTTCGCAAAGGACTTCATGCCGGCTGTTGAAGCTGCATGCCACGCAGGTATCACCCACTTTGAAGCAGGTGGCGGCGCCCGTTTCCAGGCCCTCTACCAGAACTGCGGCGAAGACGCATTCGACATGATGGACGAATTCCGCCGCGTCGTTGGCCCCAAGGCTCGTCTGCAGACCCTGGCCCGCGGTATTAACGTTGTGGCTCTGGCACCCCAGCCCCGCGACATGATCAAGCTCCATGCCGACATGTTCAAGAAGCACGGCATGACCCGTATCCGTAACTTCGACGCTCTCAACGACGTGAACAACCTGATCTACTCCGGTAAGTGCATTACCGAAGCCGGTCTGGAACACGAAGTCGTGGTTACCATGATGGAACTTCCTCCGGGATGCGAAGGCGCACACGATGCCGCTTTCTACGAACGCATCCTCAAGAACATCCTGGACGCAGGCGTTCCGTTTGCTTCCGTTTGCTTCAAGGACGCTTCCGGTACCGCCAACCCCACCAAGGTTTACGAAACCTTCAAGCGCGCTCGTAAGCTCCTGGGCGACGATGTCGAACTCCGCATCCACAGCCATGATACCTGCGGTACCGGTGTTGCTCAGTACAAGGCAGCTATCGAAGGTGGCGCAGACGGCGTTGACCTGGCTCGCAAGCCCCTTTCCGGTGGTACTTCCCAGCCCGACCTGTTCTCCATGTTCCACGCTCTCAAGGGCACCGACTACAAGCTGGCTCTCGGCGAAGACGGTATCGTTGACGATCACATCAAGGAACTCATGGACGCAAACAACGTCGCCGTTGAATGCCTCAAGGACTACAACTTCCCGCCCGAAGCTCGTCAGATCTCTCCGGACGTGATTTTCTCCCCCATGCCGGGTGGCGCACTTACCGCCAACACCCTCATGATGCGCGAAACCAAGACCTTCCACCTGTACGACAAGGTGATCAAGAACATGAGCGAATGCGTGGCTCGCGGTGGCTTTGCTTCTTCCGTGACCCCGGTTTCTCAGTTCTACTTCCAGCAGGCCTACATGAACACCATCAACGAAAACGCTGGTCGTGATCGTTGGTTCAAGATGACTGAAGGCTACGGCAAGATGCTCCTTGGCTACCAGGGTAAGACTCCTTGCGAACCGGATCCGGAACTGGTGAAGATCGCTGCAGATCAGTTCGGCATGAAGCCGTTCGCTGAAGCTCATCCGGGCGTTCAGTGCGCAGAAGAAATCCTCGAACCGGGTATTCCGGCTGCAAAGAAGCAGCTCGAAGAAAACGGTCTGCCTGTTACCGACGAAAACATCTTCATCGTTGGCTGTCTCCAGACTAAGGCTGGCAACAAGGGTATCGAATTCCTCAAGGGTAACCGTCACATCGGCGTTCCCAAGAAGGACCCCAACGCTGCCCCGGCTGTGGACACCAAGAACATGAAGGCTGGTCAGGCTTCCACTTACCGTATCGCCCTCGGCAACCAGAGCTGGGACGTTCAGGTAAGCACCCTGAAGTAGTCGTAAGGCGAAAGCCGCAGACTACTGCTCGCCAAGCCGACGCAAGTTGGCTACGGCAGTTCTAACAAGAAGCCCCGCGATCCAACTCGCGGGGTTTCTTGTTTTTTATTCTTGTTTTTGTTTTTGTTAATTATTCTAGAACGTGAAGGTTTTACCCGCATACAGGGTAAGGCCCAGCAGGTCTTCGTAGGCGGCGCCGCCAAAGAATCCAGTGGGGTGGCTGTAGGTCAGCTTAACGCTACCAAGCCAGTCTTCCGGGTCGCCCTTGAAATAGGTATCCACTTCGGCCACCACGTTGCCGTACTGCCCCTGCTTGCCCAGGTGGGCGCCAAGCCAGACCGCAGAGACAACTCCAAAGCCCACATTCCGATCGACGTCATCCATGATCTTTTTCTCACTGAGCTTATCGCGGAGATCGTCGTAGTCAGAGCTACCCTGGTAGAACTGCATTCCGGCACCAAGCCCCATGATCATCAAGGAACCGGGGTTAAAGTCAGCACCTACAAGAACTCGTTCCTGAACATTCCAGAAGCTGTAGTCCTTCTGGCCTTCCTTAGTAGAGAGCCACTGCCTGTACTTTTCGTTTTCGCCGTGATTCTTGCAATCACTCTCCGTGCAGGACATGGAAAGGGAACCGCCAAAGGCCCCTGCCGCGGCATTCACAAACAGCGGAGACAAAGAACCGCCAAAGCGATAAGTCAGGCCCAGGTCGCCACCACCAGACATCACCTTATCCAAGTTGTGGTCTTCTGAATTACGGCTCCAGAAACCGCTAGCAGACAACGTCACCTTCTGGGAGTCGTCATTTCCATCGACTCGATGATCCAGGGGGACTGGCATCAGGGAAGCCCCCATAGAGCGAGCCTTGGGAAGAAGGCAGCCGGTCAAGTTCAACGACAGTGCAGCCATGGTAACCATGGCGATGGTACTCTTATTCATTTTTATCTCCTTTTCACATCCCTACGCAATCAAAATCTTGCCTGTAAAAAAGCATATAAATTTTACATAATTTTATATGCAACACACAAGTTATTCTAACAAAATATCCTGGATAACGCAAGATTCCGAAGTTTTCATACCTAAAATGGACAATCGGCTTGCAGACAATCCAAAATTAGGCGTAACGCGGGTATCCACAATCAAATCCAGGGGAATCAGGGCCGCACTTGTACCCGCCGGGGCAAAGTCCCTAAGGCGACGAGCGCCCCCTCGATAGGAATCGAAATACACGGCCGTTTCACTACAAGTACCCTGCTTAAAGGACACCCGCAAGTTTGAAAATCCCCTCAAGGACTTTGCACTATCAAAGATGATATGGACTCCCCTTTCCGCAGCATCGAAATCAATCTGCAAAGCCTTTTGACCTTGAGCCGTCGGCATATAGCGCACTCGGGTAGAAGACAGCCACGGTGTCACCTTGTAAGACGAGTTGGGGTAAATTATGTTGGACTTGATCTGATCCGGTTCAGGCATTTCTACACCGGTCACCACAAGCCTTGGATTCGACAACGCCACACGGCCTCCATCGGAATTCAGCACAAGGCGAATCCACCTGTAGGTGCTGGGGGCATTCCTGCTAAAGGGCATTTTCCAGCGCAAGGTATGTTTCTTGCCATCGACAGGGACCTTCACTTCGGTCAGCTGAAGCTGGTTGGAATTGTTCTTGCCCTTATGCAGAAGGAGTTCTGCACGCATCCAGTCATTCTTTGCGTTCTCCACCTTTACATCAACTTCAAAGGAACTCCCTTCCGGAATGTTTTCGCCGTAGTCAAACCAGGCCACACGATGCCAGCCTGCAGCCAAGTCAAACTTGACGGTACCGCTCTTTTCGGTGGCAGAAGTCTTGTAGTCATACCTGGCATAAGGGAATTTCTTCGTCTGGGTAAGGCCGGCATTCTTCACGATTGCAGGGATATTGGCATTATCCATGCAGCTGGCCTTCGGAGTAAAATGTTCCGCCAGATAGGCATTACGATATTCCTTGCGGGCCGTATCATAATCCGCCTTGGCCAATTCACACAGAACCCTCCAAATGTCCGTCTGAATACCCCGGAGAACCGTCGTATCCAACTCGCCCTTACTTACAGGAAGTTCAATATGATGGGGTCCCTTTGAATCCTTATAGCGGGGATGTGTCGGATCGACGCCGTAAAAGGCTGTCGCGGTGCTATGACTACCCGGCTTTTCAAAATTCAATCCGCTAGACGACTGGCTAAAGGCACACCCCTGGTTCATGGCCATCTTGCCATTACACTTTAAATCCATGGCACTAGCCGTAGGAATGAAAGTACTCTGGGTCTGATATAGGGTATCAGCATCCCACCCTGTGCTCAAGGAGAAATGAGCCCCAAGGATTTTCATCTTCATACCGCTGGGCATGGCATTCAGCATTCCCTTTCTCAGGTTATTATACATCACCTTAGAAAAAGGGTAAGTACTCCCCTGTACGAAATCATATTTGGAATAGCGGACTTCATCTCTTTTGAAATCTTCGCTAATCTTACGATAAATTCGATTGTAGGAAAGACTCGAAGAATCGCTCCCCGGCGCATACAGGTAACTTTCGGCACGGCCCATTACGGTACCCGCCTTCTTAGCCCTGCGATTCAACTTGAAGTAAGTCTTGGAATGGGAAATTTCCTTACCCTTCAGCAGCCCCTGGGCCACAAGAACAGAAGGGAAGCCCTTGTATTCCGCAGCCTTGCGGTAATCCCCGAAAAGGAATCGGTTCGAAGAGAAATCCTCCTTTACCACCGTAGGCGTAAAAAAGAGGTGCTGACTTCGCTTCTCTAGCCTGGCCAACAGCAAGTCCTGGGCACCATCCCCCTGAATTAAATCCCTGAAGGCTTCAGCTTCACTGCTTCCGCCCCTTTCGGCCCAGAAGTCAATCGTGTAAAGCAGGCTTTTAGGAATCACGGCCCCTTGATGGGGCGAATCCAGCGAGGCAAACAGGCGCACAGGAGCATCAGACGAAGAGCGGGCAGAATCATACTTGTAGGCACCATAGCGGCCGATAATTCCCCCTTGGCTAATGCCCATAACTACAAAGCCGTCGACAGAACGGTTGGCAAAGCCGAACAACTTATTCCTGTTCATGAATTTCATGAGGTCCGTAAAATGTTCGGCATTTTTCTGCAGGGACTGCAGAACCGTTTCCGAGAACTGCACCAGCACAGGGGTATATCCCAGATCAGAAAGTAGGCTAGAAAGCCCCATCTGACTGGCATCATCCTGAAAACTGGAGAGGGTCCTTTGGTTACCGGGGTCCAGATTGATTCCGTCGATAATCAGGAAGGGGCGAACCAGATTAAAGCCCAGCTTCTGCCCCGAATTCTGTTCGGCATTGATCACACGGATGCGAACATCGTGCCTAGAGGAACTACTGCAGCTTTTTCCGTCGGCATCCACAGGCGCCATGCCATAGGAATCCTTTACGCAAGTACGGCTGCCGTCTTTATAGAAGAACAGGTCCTTTACCGAGGCAAAAGAAGAGGCCGCGGCAAACAGAAGTGTCGCCATCAACAAGAAGAAACGCATTATTTCACCTCCACTGCAATATTCTGAGTAACCGTCATATCACCATCTGCAAGGCGGACACTCACGCTGTTTTTACCGGCAGAATCGAATTCTACGCGGACCTTTGATTTCAGGGGAACATTCACCCATCTTTTGCCATCGTGGATTTCTAGAGTCGGAATAGAACTGCGGTTAGTGGCAATAAAATAGGGGTCATAGTAAATTTCAAGTACAGACCCAGAAACCTCTGACGAAGGCAACCCTGCCAGCAGCGCCCTGCCCGACTCAAAATCAGAAACTTCGCAGGAAGTATCGGCACAGACGCGGTAGGCATAGTCCACATTACCGACGAGGACAGGCATGACGCGATTATCATACCCCGCCGTAAATTCCGCCGCCTCGTAGAACAGCGCCTTCGG
Organism: Fibrobacter sp. UWH9; assembly: GCF_900129715.1. Taxonomy (NCBI): domain Bacteria; kingdom Pseudomonadati; phylum Fibrobacterota; class Fibrobacteria; order Fibrobacterales; family Fibrobacteraceae; genus Fibrobacter; species Fibrobacter sp. UWH9. Next base: position 28,727 of record NZ_FQWP01000012.1, read on the forward strand.
ATTCGCCATGGCGCTATCCCGCAAACGGTTCCGTTCAATCAGATACATACTGTTAAACCAACCTCGGCGAGATTCCTCGGGAGTAAGCTCCGCAGATTCCATAAAGTTCTGGATTTGCAGATGTTCCTGTTCAGCCAATACAAAGTCGGCGTTGGTGGAGTCGGCGATCTTTACGCGGGATACAGAATCGTAGGCGGCAGAAGTTTCTGTAGCCGCAACGCTCCTGAACCGGGTTTCGCGACGGGGGCTTGCAGGAACCACATCGCTAAAGGAATAGTCCACCACCAATTCCCGGGATTCATCGTCGGAGTCGCCATCGACCATACCATCAACACCCACGGCACAGCTAAAGGCGATGTTATCCAGAAAGAGAGTCTCATAGCTGTTGGCGGGAACGTCATAAAGTCCAACGCCAATCCTCTGGACAAGTCCACCGGCAGAACCCACAATCGAGGCGACGGGAATTTCCAGGTGGTCCGGCACACCGGCAGACACATTCACATAATGTACCGCGCTAACGCCGAAATCACCCTCCAGCCAGACGCCCACCTTCCCCGACCGGGAAGCCGACAGGTCCAAAGACAGGTTGCCTCCAGGAACGTTTACCGGCATGCGATCCAGGACCATGGTTCCGCTCCAGTCGCCCGCAGAAGCCTTCGCTCCAGAAATGCGGATATACGGCGGGACCAAAGTTCCCATGTTTCCCCAGTTAGCATTCCACTCCGGAGATTCCGGAAATGTATTTCCGGCCTCCATCACACCAGATTCGCCACCCTTGTACAAGATGACCTCGTTACAAACCTGCGCAAAGCTCGAAAGAGACAATACGGTCCCAATCAAGGCTGCGCACCTTGATACCCTATTTTTCATGATTTCTCCAAAAGAGAAGTTTTTATCTAGTAGATATAAAGGGTCCGTAAATGAGGCCCAAAAAAAGTCACCCGGAGTGAACTTGTGTGCAAAGTTAAACAAACAAGATGGAATTGTAAAGAGGATGAGATTGTATTCACAGAAAAAGCAACCGGCTCTCCCCAAAAAAATTTATCTTTCTCTGCAGGAGTTTAACATGAAGAGTGCATTCGGGTTAATTTTATTCAGCGGCATCGTTTCTGCACTTTGGGCTCGCCCTGCAGCCCCTAACGTCTACAACACTGTAGACAACGGAGATTCCAAGCTCACCCTTGTCAACCATGGTGACGAGCATTATCATTATGCCACCACCCAGGATGGCTACCTGGTGCTCCCCGACCAATCCGGGACTTACGTTTACGCCGACACCAACGGCAAACCGTCTAACGTTATCGCCCACGACAAGGATTTGAGGCTGCCCTCCGAAAATGAATTTCTGGAACAGTTAGACGAATCCCAGAAGCAGAATATCCTAAAAAAGCATGAGGCCATTTACGGGGGCCGATTTCCCGACGAAAGTGAACAGCCCGGCGCATTGATACTAAGGAGCTCTTCTAGCCCCCAGCCCCTAAACCGCCCTACCCCGCCAAAGTGGGTCTCGGGGGAACGTTACATCCCAACCCTCCTGGTCGGAACCACAGACATTCCCCACGCCGACTCCGCCGCCGTCTATGACCTGCTCAACAAGGAAGGCTACAACAAGAACGGCAACATAGGCAGCCTCCGCGATTACTACCTCCATTCATCCAACGGTAAGCTGGACATTCATTTTGACATCTACCCCCTACCGCTAAACGTGGCACAGACCAGTTTCGGCAGCGGCAGTAATTTCAACGAAGGGAATTACACCAAGGCAGGTATTGACGCCTTGGTCAAGCACCCGAACTTCAAGGCCAACGCAAACAAGTACTGCGCCGAAGGCACCACCGTCGACGGGTTCCTCTTCCTGTTCCCCGGCGAAGAACAAAACGCCCTTAAGCAAAGCGACTACTTCTGGGGGCACAAATACCAGATGATCTACAACGGCGCCGCCAGCCAGTGGAGCAAGGGTTATACCGCCGGCGGATATACATTCGACGCCTACCTGTTCATCGCCCAGTACCGCGACAATTCCAACAATTCGAAATTGAACGCCATGGGAATTTTCGCCCACGAGTTTAGCCATGTGCTGGGTCTCCCCGACATGTACTCCGGCTCCGGAACGAACTTTGTATCGGGCCCCACTCCCTACGACGTCATGACCCAGGGCATGTACAACGGCAACTGGGAAACGCCGCCCTCGTTCTCCGCCTTCGAACGCGAAGCCATGGGTTGGATGACCATCAAGGAAATGTCTCCCAATTCCTCGTACGTCATGAGGGACATTTCAAAGATGGAAGCCTTTTCTGTCAGCAACCCAAACCAGAACGACGAATATTACATTGTTGAATACCGCCCCGCCGTAAAGTACGACGCCTACATCCAAAACAACGGCGTATATGTGTGGTACATCGATTACGATGCATACGCTTTCGAAAACGCAGCGGTCAACAGCAACAAGAGCCACCAGCGTGTGGCCATGAACAAGGTCGTTCAAAAGGGCGGTTACTATGCCGACTTCACCTTCGTCAACAAGAGCGGCAGGGCAGGCATTCCGGGCGTATACAACTTCGTTCTAGAAGGAGACTCCCTGGCCTGCTTTACCACCAACTCCGCCATGCCTCTTTCCAAGTGCCCCACGCCGGAGCCCCTTTCCAGCAGCAGCGGGATTTCTTCTAGCAGTGAGAATCCTTCTGACAGTGAAGTTTCTTCTAGCAGTCAGCAGGCCGAGCCTACTTCATCTACAACAGGATTCGCTCCCACCGTCGCCTCTAGGCTTAAGCTCCACGTAGAAGGTTCTACCCTGCACATCAATACAGCAAGCGCCTCCCCGAAGGAAGTTGCCATTTTCGATATGCTGGGGAACAAGATTCTTGCGGAACGTTTTGCAGGAAGGGATTATAGTTTGAACCTTGGAAACCTGGATCACAAGGTCTATATGGTCAGGGTTACCGAAAACGGAAAGTCCCTCACACAAAAGACATTCGCCTTTTAAGCTAGCTTTCTGATTTTCCGCCCACCTGGAACAACGCAAATTCCATCTGGAACACCTTATCACTGCCCTCATCCTCTTCGGCGATGAGGGCAATTTCTTTACGGAAGGCATTGATACGTTCTACGATGCGGTCGTAGCCTTCCTTGCTGATGCCCAGGGTCAGGCCAGAAATGTGGCGCTTGCCCGGCGGGTCACGGTCGATGGATTCCGCCCCCATCTTGAGGCAATTCTGATGGTAACCGCGAAGGGCCAGCTTTGACGTACGATCCCCTGTGGTAATGGCGCTTTCTGTAAGCACGTACTTGCCGTTCTCATCCTTCTTTATGAGTCGGCATTCTTCCAGCAGCTTTACGGATTGCTTCGCCTCGTCGGCGGTAATTTTTGGATTCACCTGTTTTGCCAGGGCGGCATAATCCCCGTCGAATCCGAACATGCCGATCAGGCTACGGATAAACAGATGACGGGGGTGGGAATAGATCATATACTGGGCATGCCCCAGCATGTGCTGCTTTTCGGCAAAGCGGACCACCTTCATGGCGGCCTGCATCTTTTCGAAAGCCGCATTGCGGTCGTCAGTGGTTTCGGCCTGGTTGAATTCCACCAGGGCCACGAAAAATTCCGTCTCGTGCTTGCCCAACCGCAGCCCAGACGCCACCTTGGGAATGCTTTGCTGGCTCAGGTTCTTTTCGCCGTTCATGACGCGGCTAATAAAGTCCTTGGCCTTGAAACCGATCCTGTCAGAAAATACACGCAGGGAGAAGGCCGGGTTTGCAGCCTTCTTCTGACTGTAATAGTCCCTCAAAAATTCCCGGTAATCCAGGTATTCGAAGACTTTTTTCTGTTTTTGCGGTTCAACCATGCCCAAAATGTAAGAAAAAGGGGGCAAATGGGGGTATCGGCCAGCGCATTGCCGTTGTCCAGAAACAACGCTAAATGAGGTTCAGTCATAAAACAAGTAGGAATATTCCCGCTTTTTGGGTAGATTTATCAATGGTTCAGAGCCGACGAGGTTGGGATGCCCGTTGTCTAGGAACCAGGGATATTTGGGATTTCATAAAAAGAAAGGTTTAACTTTATGAAAAAAGGTGTTTTGGGTAAAATTATCGCAGGCATGGTTATGGCTGGTACGTGTGGTGTATCGCTGGCCGCCACGCCTGCAAATGAAGTGGTGACGCTTCCTGCAGACAAAAACTATGGAGGTGGAGACAAGGTGGGCTCTCAGCTCATCGCCGCCACCTACAACGCAGGAAAGGGTCCGGGAGTGTGGATTGTGGCAGATGGCGGCTACCGCCTTTACCACAATGGCGCCCTGCTGGCCGAAGACAATCAGGCCGGTCGCGTCCGCTTCATTCCTATGACTTTGCTCCCCGGCGAGAACGCATTCTCCGTGGTGGGTGTCAACGGCGCGGGAGCCCCCGGCGTATTGGTCCAGATTGACGATCTTGACCGTTCCTATTACAGCGGCAGCGACTGGAAATCCAAGCCGTCTGTAGGAAACGCCTCCTGGAAGGAAAAGGGCCGCGACTTGAGCATGTGGGGCGGAGCTACAGCCCTGAGCTATTCCAACACAACGATGCCTAGCGGCGGCGACCTGAAGGGCTTTGCCGCAAATACCCAGTCCAAGTGGATCTGGACCAGCAGCGAAAGCGATTCCGTCGCAGTCCTCCTGTTTACCCTGAATGTAAGGGCAGAAGGTTTCGGTGCCTCTACAACAGGCGGCGATGCAGGCAAAATCGTTATCGCAAAGGATTCCGCAGAAGTCCGCAAGTACCTGCAGTCTTCTGACGCCTTGACTATTCTCGTTCCCGAAGGAACCTACGATTTCCGCCAGTTCCGCAATGCGGTAACCGAAGCCAAGGCCAAGGGACGCACCTGGTGCAAGACTACCTGCTCCGAAAAGAATGCGGTCACCGGAAAGACCAATACTTTCTACCGCATCACCTTCAAGGCCAATAGCTGCAGCGACCTGACCGAAGCCGGCGTGCAGATTGTCCAGGAAAGCGAAAATCTGATGGCATGGTCCAACTGGATTACCACCAAGGCCAACAAGAGCCTGGTGGGCATGGGCCGCGGCGCCAATCTGCGTGGAGCCTCTATTGCAGTCCGCAGTAACGAAGGCAGCGGCAACCACATTTATCGCAACCTGGCCATCTACGACGTGAACCCCCACCTGATCGAAGGTGGCGACGGTCTCGAAACGGTAGGAACCTCTTCGAAGCATGTGGACAAGTTCTGGGCCGACCATATTAGCTACAAGTGGATTAGCGACGGTTTCGACATGGAATTCGTAGACAACGCTACCATCAGCTACCTGGATTTTGACGGCGCCAACGATTTCAACTGCTGGGGAACCGACCCTTACATGGCCCTGGTAGAAGACGCCCAGCTGACTTACGCCAACTCCTATTGGCATAATACCTACGGCCGCGTTCCCAAGGTAACGGGCGAAAACGACGGTTCCAAGGTTCACCTTTACAACCAGCTGGTAGACGGCAACCGCTTCTTCATTGCAGGCGCCAGCGGCCACAGTGCCACAGCCAAGGCCTATGTCCGCTACGAAAATAGCTACATCAAGAACGGCAAGGGCTACCTGGCAGAATGGGGCGACAACGGCTATGTCTACTTTAGCGGCATCACCTATAGCAACACCACCCAGCAGCACCGCTACAATGGTACTGTAACCATGGGTGCCCCTCAGGCAGAAACTTTCAACCCCAGCTACAGCTGGGAAAAGCGAGACGTAAACAGCCTTCCCACCGACCTGCCCTCTCTCTCAGGCGTGGGAGGCCGCTACGGATCCATGCCCGCCTACGACCAGGCCTTTGGCGTAAGCAACAAGGCAGCCACCGTCGCCATGACGGCACCCGCCGCCAACAAGGCCTTTGATGCAGGCTCCAGCGTAACACTTTCCGCCTCCGCAAGCGATGCCGACGGTTCCGTAAAGAGCGTAAGCTTCTACATCGGAACAGAGCTGGTGGGAACCGCAACTTCTGCCCCCTATAGCGTCACCGTAAACGACCTGGCTGCAGGAACCTACTCCGCCGTGGCCGTAGCTACCGACAATTCCGGATTGACCCAGATGTCTGAATTCGTGACTTTCGAAGTGGCTGCAGAAGAAATCGAAGACCCGGCCAGCAGTTCCTCTGAAGAAATCGCGTCTAGCGGTTCCGAAGAAGAAATTGAATCCAGCAATTCTTCCGAAGAAATTGAATCCAGCGATTCCGAAGAATCTGCCATCCGAACCATCGCAGATGCGGCTACCGAGGCCGAAGCCAGCTACTACCGCGTTTTCGATATGCAGGGCCGCCCCCTCTACACCGGCAACACCAAGCCGAACAAGATGGTCGCCACCCGCGCCATCGTCGTAGAGTACAGCAAGTCCGGTACCGCCATCAGACGCTACATCCAGACGAAATAAGAAATTCCTCCTCCAATACCAACCAACAAAAAAAACTGGCCCCCACCCGGGAGCCAGTTTTTCTATTAAAAGTTAGACGTTCTATTCTCCGACTACAAACCTTATATAAAGTTCAAGGAAGGTTTCGCCCCAAAGGTACACGATAGGGGCCGCCAGGGCCAGAAACGGACCAAAGGGAATCTGGCCAGAAACATCTTCGGAATCATCCACCACGGCCTTTTCTGCAATCTTGCGCTGGATACGGGCGTAGGGGATCATCACCAGCAGGCCCACCACGGCGGCAACCACCAGGATCATGGCCGCAGACTGCCAACCCATGAGGGCTCCGTAGCCGGCCAAAAGCTTCACGTCGCCAAAGCCCATGGCTTCTTTCTTGAAGACCTTGCTTGCCACAAGTCCAAGCAAATAGAGGCCGCCACCGGTGGCAACCGCGCCGATCAGGCTCTGCAGCGGGGTAATGCCCCCGGGAATAAGCGAAATCAGGAGGCCAGCCACAATGCCGCCAACGCTCATGGAATCGGGAATTAATTTATACTTAAAATCCACCGCACAGACGGGGTAAGCTCCCAGCAGGAGCCAGAACATGGCCAGGGCATCGGCCCACACGCTGGGCTGCATCACGGGCGATACAAAAAGTTCCGGCACAACGGCACCGTAATTGACCGCCACGGCAGCGAACAGGGCCAGGGCCCCCAGCAAACCGCAGAGGGCTTCGCCAATGGGATATATAATATCGAGGGGCTTATGGCAGCAGGCGGTCTTGCCACGCAGAATGAACCAGCCGATTACAGGCAGGTTCAGGTAGATGGGGATCTGCTTCTTGCACAGCGGGCAGTGGGAGGGCGGGTTTATCAGCGAAATCCCGCGGGGCATGCGGTACACGATAACGTTATAGAAGCTACCGACACAGGCGCCAAAAACAAAAAAAACAGCCAACCAATACCAAAGGGGTATTAATTCCATAAATCTTACTCCATCGGTGCAAAATTCCACACCCAAATGCTTTCAAAAAAGATACATTTTATAAAAGTTTACAATACAAGGTTTAACCCCAAAAGGTGCAACATAGGTAAGTCATGCGTAAGTCACGATATTTAACATTGCTCTTTGGTATTTTAGCCATAGCAGGCCTTTCGGACTGCTCTAGGGAACCCTCCGTCAAGGAAGACGTGAGCCTCCAGAATAACCATTCCCGAATTTTCGCCCAGCGCGAGTCCTTCGAAGACGCCAAGGCATTCGCCGACTCCATGGCCAACACTAACTTCAACACCTCGGACTCCCTGGCAGACACATTGACGGTTACCGTAAACGATACGGTCTACCTGATGGGCATCCTGCCCCGTAACGTCGACAAGATCTACCGATTCCAGTGGAACCTGACCAAGGCCGACGGCAAGGACACCGTCATCCTGGGCAACAACGCAACGCCCATGGCCTGGGCCTACTCCAAGCCCGGCGTGTACTACCCGCTGTTCATCGCCTTCGACGGTAACAACTCCACCGACACCGCCGGTACCGACACCAAGCGCACCTATATCAACGTCATCGACACCAAGCCTGTCCTGAACGTTCCCAAGGATACCTTGTGGACCAGCAACAAGGGCAACATCGTCTTCCCCATTACCGTTAGCGATTCCTTCGGCACCATCAAGAAGATCATGGTGGACCTGGACGCCAGCGGCAAGGAAGACCCCAAGGAATGGAAGTACGAGACCCGCAAGAATAACGACTCCCTGTACCTGACCATCAAGAACGATCCCAAGAAGATCGACTCCAAGGGCAACCAGAAGATTTACGTTATCGCCATCGACGACGATAACAACGAGACCAAGGATAGCGTAAACCTCCACTTCAACAGGATCCCCAAGCTGGAAATCCTGTACCCCAAGGATGGTGAACGCCACGACATTACCAAGCCCTTCTACTTCTATTACGAAGGTACCGACGAAGACAATCCCAAGGACCTGAAGTACTTCATCTACGCCCAGAACGGCAAGAACGGACTTCCCCCTGTTAAGGCTTTCGACTCCGAAGACCTGATTGCCGAAAACTACATGTCCACCAAGTGCGACTTCTGGGACCAGGAAAAGGAACGCAACTCCATTACGCTCATCAACAATCCTGCCAAGGAACTGAAAGGACGTATCTACTGGGATATGTACGTCACCGACGGCTATGACATCGTCCACATCGAAAGCATTTCTACAGGCGAAGGCACCAGCCGCCCCTGGAACTTCTATATCGGCGACATTTCCTCTAACCAGGGTTCCATCTCCGGTCAGGTACACTACCAGGGCAGAACCTCCCACGAAGGAATCAACCTGGAACTGAACAACGGCATCAACACCTTTGTCGGCGTTACCGACACCAAGGGTAACTACACAGTCAACGTCGATCCGGGCAACTACACCATTTTGGCAAAGTCCGGCATCGGCGAATACACCAGCGACTCCCTGACCAAGATCTATGTGGAATCCGGCGCCATGGTCACCGTAGATTCCATGTCCCTCAAGGATACGGTCGCCCCGATCATCCTGGTAAAGAACTACGACACCCTGACCGTCCGCAACTTAAGGCAGACCGTCTATGTTCGCGACCTGGGATCTCGAGTCAAGAGCGTTTCTGCAACCCACAACAAGCAGGAACAGACCCTTACCTGCAACAACACAGACCAGGGCGCAATCTACAACTGCGAATTCAACTTGGCCAACATGGAAGACGGCCTCCACAGCTTTGAATTCACCGCTGTCGACAATGCCGGCAACAAGCGAGTCATCAAGCCCAGCTTCGTGGTCGACGCAACGACCTTGACCCTGGATGTGGATGGCGCACAGAAGCAGCTCATTAGCGAAGGCAAGGAACTGACCTTCAACGCAAAGATTACCGGAGCCTACCCCGCCCCCAAGTCCGTCAGCTGGACCTACATCATCGGTAAGGACACCGTCACCAAGACTTCTGCAGTCAACGACGACGGCGAGGCCAAGTTCGTTCTGAAATACAGCGATATTACCAAGGCCGAAGAAGGCGTCGACTACATCATGACCGTCCGCTACACAGAGAACAACGTAAATCTCAGCGCCCAGGTCAAGTTCGGCGTCCGTGGCGAAAACCCGGCCATCATCTTTACCGAGCCCGGCTTTACCACCTCGGTGACCATGCACGACACCATAGACTTCAAGGTGACCGCCTTCCCCGGCAACGGAAGTTCCGACCTGACCGTTTCCTGGAACTGCGGCGACAGCAAGAATCTCGATACCAAGTACCCCTGCCCCACAGCGTCTACCTTCACCGACGGACAGGAAAGCTACAACACCCAGGGCACCCTGGCCTTTAACAAGACCGGCTCCTACAACGTGGTCGTAACCGTCAAGGATGTCAAGAACAGAAGCGTCTCCGACACCGTCAAGGTGATCGTCATCGCAGATCCTCCTTCTGTCAAGGCCACCTACAGCGGCAGCGACAAGCTCAAGATCAACTCCTCTGTAAATGTGACCGTAGACGCAAGCGACAAGTACGGCTACGTCAAGCAGATTGAATGGGGTTGCAGTAACGGAACAATCATCTTCGACAACAAGAAGGTATTCGACAACACCCCCAAGAGCGTCAGCGATGTCAAGATCACCTTGAACATGCCGGGCTCCGAAACAGACAAGTTCCGTTGCAAGTTCAAGGTTACCGATGATGATGATGAAGTCGGATACGACTCTCTGACCTTCAAGGTCCTGCTGGATCCGCCCACCGTCAAGCTCAGCACACGTCAGGCCACGGTCAAGATCAATTCCGTGCAGACGATCAACGCCATTGCAAACGACGAACTGGGTTACATCGCCGAATACTCCTACGCCTGTAGCGACAACCTCAAGACCGTGACATCCAACGACTGGGAAATCATGTCCAGCAACAAGGCCGAAGTGAAGATGCCCAACCGCGAAGGAAAGTACTACTGCGTTGTCCAGGTCAAGGATGACGACGGCCTTACCGCCCGCGATACGGCAACCTACACCGTGCTTCTGGACCCGCCCACCGTGAAGGCCGTTCTAGCTAGCGGCTACGACATGGTGACCATCAACGACAAGCTCCCCCTGAACGCCATCGCCCGCGACGAACTGGGCACCATCGTAAAGATCGAATGGGGTTGCGGCGTCCTTTCCAAGGATAACGACATCGGCCTGAACATCGTCGCCGGCAGCAACGGCAGCGCCGAAGCCACCATGCCTTCCACCAAGCAAGACAAGTACTCCTGCATCGTGCAGGTCACCGACGATGACGGAAACACCGCACGCGATACCATTCATACCAAGGTCATTACCGCACCGCCCACCATTACCGTCAAGAGCAAGGAAATCATCGTTCGCGAAGGCTTCAACATGGCCCTTAGCGCCGTGGCAACCGACGATAACGAAGGCGTCGCATCTGACCCGGGCGAAATTTCCAAGCGTGAATGGAGTTGCGGAACTCCCAGCGAAATCGACCGCAACTGGAAGACTGTTAGCGCCTACGACACCGTATGGAAGGCTCCCGCACCTCAGGTTTCCTACTACTGCGTCGCAAGGGCAACCGACAACGACGGCAACACCGCCACCGACACAGTCAAGATCCAGTTTACCACAGAACAGCCCCTGATCCAGGTCCAGGATGAAAAGATCTACATCAACGTAGGTGACGCATTCACCCTCTCTGCCACCGTGAACGACGTCTGGCAGGGCATCGACTGGTTCTCATGGGAATGTAAGGTCATCGAAACCGGCAAGAGTCTAGAAAAGGGCGGAAAGGCCACCCTGTACGACTACAACGCCAACGGCAAGAAGATGACCATCTCCAAGGATTCCAGCTACTCCGAACAGGGCAAGGACATGTACTGTATCGTTAAGGCCCAGGAAACCAGTACCCAGGCAACCTTCAGCGATACCACCGTGGTTCACATCCTGAAGCAGCATCCCATGGGTGTCATTACCGCTCCCGATACCGCATACCTGTGGAGTGGCGACGCCAACGTGGATGACGACGCCATGTACTTCTTCGATCCTTCCTGGGGCGGACAGAATTCCAAGCAGGGTGAACTGGGCGACAAGGACAATTACGTCTTCTACTGGCGCTTTAGCGGTTCCGACAACGGCTACTACCTGGGTAACCCCGACGGCACCCTGGACACCAACATTTCCCAGTTCAACTCCGCCTTCAAGCGCAGAACCGCCGTGGGCTCCATGACTATCTATCTGGACTTCCGCGACAGTTCCACGACCACACCGTCCCTTTCCTTCTACAGCCGTCACCGCGCTGAAGAAGCCAAGCACACCATCTACTTCGAAAAGGCATGGCAGACCCAGGGCAAGGATACCGTCCTCAACAACAACGCCTCCCTGATTGTCGCCCCCGCCTTCGTTATCGTAGACGATGTACCTATCGAAGTATACCCGACCAGTGGAAAATCCGTCAAGGCCTCCGTCCTCAGCGGTAACAGCTGGACCAGCGGCGGCACCATCACCCTGACCGACTCCATCGTCGATATCAAGGTGACTACCGACGGTACCAGCCTGTATGTGGGCCTCCTGGATGAAAAGGGAACCTTCTTCATCTACTCCAGCGACAAGACGGCAAAGAACTTCACTTCTCTGGGAAATATCGCCAGCACCACCAGCCCCCAGTTGCTGTACAACGCCTCCAAGCAACAGCCGGTCGTTCTGTACATCAACTCCAGCAAGCTGAACAAGCTGGCCTACTACAGCAGCAGCAAGTGGAGCACAAAGGATATCGCCAGAAAGACCCAGAACAACCAGAATGTCACGTTCCGCGAAATCAACGGCGTATTCGTGAACGGCAGCCTGGTCGTTACCGCAGTCGACAACACTTCGGACTACACCCTCTACAGCGCCATCTACGATGCGTCCTACAACGAAAAGCAGGGAACCTCTTCCGTTGCCAAGAACGTCAGCAAGATGTCGCTGTCTGCCAGCGGTTCCACCTTCTACATGGCATTCGCCAACAGAGACTACAACAACTACGGTCCCTACGTGTACAAGGGAACCCTGAACACCAATAGCATCAGCTGGAACAAGTCCGACGTCTTCGGCAAGCCGATTTTCGAAGGCTTCATCGCCTACCATCTGAGCGTAGTTACCCGAAACAACGACGTCTACCTGGCCATGGACGACCATAAGGCCGACTACTCCCAGGTCCACGTATTCAAGCTGAAGACCGTCAACGGCAAGCAGGTATGGCACTTCTACGGCGAAAACCAGCTTCCGTACTTCAATGCGGTCTTCCAGAAGAAAAACAATTACTACCTTCGTGGTTCAAGCCCGCTGCTGGCATTTGACGGTGCAGGAAAGCTGTTCCTGTCGATGCTGGCCCGCGAAAATGGATCTAGCAAACCTAACAAATACAACGGCCCGCTCGTCATGAAGTATGTGGCCGAAAATTGGGAGTAAATAATGAATATTGAAGTTGCAGCAATTTGTGACGCCGCTACTGCCAGCGACATGGGTGGCCGTCTGAACATTCTTGGCGCATTTGACCGCGTTTTTGCCCAGCAGTTCCCCATGCAGATTCCCCAGTGCGCTGTAGCCTTCCGTATCCGCTACCAGCGTGCAGAAGCCGGCGAACATGAGCTGTCCCTGGTCTTCGAAGACGTATGCGGCAACCCGGTGGTTAACCCCATGCAGTCCAAGATTCCTCTGGCACCGGTAGCACAGGGTTTCGACACCGCCGCCGTGAACATGGTCCTGAACCTGCAGCGCCTTCCCATTAAGCGCGCCGACAAGTACATCGTACGCCTCTCCGTCGACAACGAAGAACTGGTCAGCCTGCCCCTCTATGCACTGACCGCTCCCCTGCCGCCGGGCGCACCCGCTGCACAGGGCGAACAGAACCTCAACTAATCAAGGTTAGACTTGCGGGAAACCGCAACACAAAGGGCCGCCGGGAAACCGGCGCCTTTTTTATTTTCTGAAAAACATTGCCCGTCCAGGTCAACAAAATGAACCTGACGCTCACCGCCTTCGGGCCCTGCCCACACCGAATCCTCCAGTACAGAACGACCGATGGCGCCTTCGAAGAATGATCCTCCTACGCACTTGTAGAGGGCCTCTTTCCGAGACCACAGGCGGTAAAACTCAACCGTCTGCGCTTCTATCCCGCGATTTTCAAGTTCACGGAGTGCGGTAATCTCCTGGGCATTATAAAAACGTTCTGCCAGGCGCAAATGCTTGGGGGAATGGCGTTCCAGGTCCACCCCCACCAGCAAATCCTTGCCGGTCGCAGGGTCTCCATAGGCCACGACGCAATAGCCCTTGGAATGGGTCCAGTTCACGTCAAAGTCCAGCTTCGGGAACCGGGGCCTAGGATCTTCCTCGGACTCCTGCAGATCAGAGGCGGCGATGGGCTCCCCCGACGCCTCCCTTAGAATTCTGAAGATTACTTCCCGATGGGGACCGTCCATGACAAAGCCCGCCAGGTGAACTACACCCAGGGGCGTTTCTACGTCAAGCCGATCCAACTCCGGAAATTCAGTCATCAATGCCAAAGATAATTTCTAGTTTAGGGCCATGAAGTTCCCAACCCGCATTTTTACAGCCATAATTACAGGCGCCACTTTCGCCACCACCTTGATGGGGTGCAGCGACATCAACAGCAGTTGGGAAGTCAAGGGCGGCGGCTATTTCAAGTACACTGTCAACGGAGAGGGCCCCTACACCATCGACCTGGATAAAAACGATGTGGAGCCCCCTTACTACGTCAACAACCAGCACCATTATTTCTACTTCCAGACGCAGCTCTCCGCAAGCAGCCGAAAGGACCAGTTTGCCCTGCTGGTAAACAACCCCTCTACAGGCAAGGACCTGACCCCTGTGGCACGGGCAAGCATCAACGGAAGAATGCAGAATGTCACCTGGATGAAAGCGGAAGGTTCGTCCCAGTCCCCCATAATTCCCGACAGCAGCTCGATCCATTTCGACGAGATCATCGGAGATTCCCTGTGGACCGCCGACCTGAACCTGTATTTCAAGGATTGCCGTTCCGGCTCCTGCAAGGACGCCCAGCCACCACTCCACGTGAAGGGCCGCCTGCGTTACTGGGTCCCCGAAGACGAGCGATAATTTCCGGCACAAAGAAACAAACTCAATTTTTTTGCCCAAATCCCCTTGACAAATTACAGAAGCTTTCTATATTTGGGCTACCCTAACGGAAGTTAGAACCAAATGGTCGCAAATGGTCGATTAGCTCAGTTGGTTAGAGCGCTACCTTGACATGGTAGAGGTCACAGATTCGAGTTCTGTATCGACCACTGAAAGAGTTTCGCAATGTGCGGAACTCTTTTTTTGTGTTTTTAAGCTAAAAACGGCAATTCATCTTCAAGAGCAGACCTAAATGTGCGGAGTGGTCACAAAAATGGTCACAGTTCTTGAATCAAAATAGATAAAAAAAACGAGACATTCTCCCATCATTCATTTTTTTTCGTAGATTCGAAATACCCCCCAGCGATTTCTCTCGTTAATCTCATTAGCAGATGCATTCATATTTCTGCAAAGTTCGTACCCACGATTCGATTTTAACAATTCAGGGCGTCACCGGTTCAAGTACATTCCCCACGGAACATCGCTAATGGGCACCGCTACTAGCGAATCCCGTAACCGAAAGTCAATGTAGGGGTTTCGGTTACATCATAAGTTGAGAAAAGGAAATCAACTTATGAGCGCAATCTATCAAACAATCACCGACAGCATCATCAAGCAGCTGGAAGCCGGCGTTGCTCCGTGGAAGCAGCCTTGGTTCAGCAAAGCTACCATCGTAAGCTATGCCACCGGTCGCCCGTATAGCCTCCTGAACACATTGCTGCTGGGCCGTAATGGAGAATATGCTACGTGGAATCAGATTATCGCCGCAGGCGGTAAGGTGATGAAAGGCGCAAAGGGCCACCGCGTTTATTTTTGGAAGCCCGTAGAAAAGATTGAAACGGATGCCGAGGGTAATGAGGTCAAAACTCTACGCCCCATGCTTCGCGCCTACACCGTCTTCAATATAATGGATTGCGTTGGTATTCTCCCCAAGTGGCAAGTTAAACGGCCCGACACTCCTGAAATCGAACTCGCAGACAATGCAGAAAAGGTTATCACCTCCTACATTAACCGCACCGGTGTTGCGCTTAGGCGCGATGCCATCAACGAGGCATATTATTCGCCTAGGCGCGACCTTATTGCCGTTCCTTCAAAAAATGATTTTTCCGATGCCGCGCGCATGTACGGGGTTATCTTTCATGAGCTAGTTCATAGCACAGGTGCCGAAAATCGGCTCAAGCGCTTTGGCAACGATGCCTGCGAGCACATGTTTGGCAGCGAAAGCTACAGCAAGGAGGAACTTGTCGCGGAGCTAGGCAGCGCCATGGCCTTAGGATTACTCGGCATAGGCAATAGCGGTTCATTAAGCCAGAGTAGCGCCTATGTTGCTTCGTGGCTTAAGGCGTTAAAAAACGATAGTTCGCTAATCATTAAAGCAAGTTCCTTAGCAGAAGCCGCCGTTAAATACATATTTGGTGAATAGCAAAAGGGCCGTCGATCGACGGCCCTTTCGCTCGTTTACTAATTAAAGAAAAAGGAGGGGTTACCCCTCCTTCTTTTCAATCCCTCCCCAAAACCGGTGCAAGTTTCGATAGAAGGTCATGTTGGTGGTATTCAGGCGCCGAGCGGCTTCGGTAGCAGTTATCTCCCCCCGTTGCCACAATTCAACAATGCCATCCCAGCCAGCCGGCTTAGAGGCATTCGGACGGCCAAACTTAACACCCTTGGCCTTAGCTGTCGCGATACCGGCTGCGGCACGCGCCTTGATATTCAGCCTTTCTTTCTCCGCGGTGTAGGATAAGATTTGAAGTACAAGGTCAGCAATGAATCGTCCATCAAGGCTTCCGCTGCTTTGTGTTGTATCTAGCAGCGGCATATCCAAGATGCGAACATTGCATTTTAGTGTTTGGGTGATAAGCAACCAATTTTCACGAATTTCTGAGTAATTGCGGCCCATGCGGTCAAGGGAGACCATAATCAATGTATCGCCTTCGCGCATCATTGGCGCATTCATATCGCTACCGACAAGAGTGCGCCAACCGCGGCGGTCAAAATCCTTGCCAGACGCCTTATCCGTAATCAGGTTTCGGGGGTCTTCCAGCAACGGCATCAGGGCCGAAAGCTGGCGGTCTAAATTTTGGTCGATAGTGCTAACTCGTGCATAAGCCCATGTTGTAGCCATAACAACCTCCTCGTAACAAAAAGGTCTAGTCATTTGCGTTGCATAACAGAAATGGCGACCGAGGGTTTTATGTTACACTTTGTAGCGGGATTCGGGAGTAACAGAAAACTATGCATTGTTGTTATAAAAAACCGCGGGGATTTTCATCCCCACGGTCATCAGGCATTCTTTGTCAAGAACCGGTCACGCGTTTACGTAAGCAAATTCGATGGTCGCGTTTCTCCCTTTGGGTCAGGAAAGGCTTCAACATCATTTCACTTCGTACCTGCGTCCGTGTTCTATCCATAAGTTTATATAAGTCTTTGATTTTTTTTCCTGAGGCACCATCTTCAATTTCCTCGAGCATCACGACGGCATCGACCAGGGCGCGATATAGGGCCGGATGGTCGTGCTCATAAATTTTGAGGTAGTCCAAAAAATCACGGGTGTTTTGTTCCATTAAGAATCTCCGGGGGTGCTTTCTAATAATCAGTTTATATACACGCACTTAATGGCGCCTTAGCCCTTCTTAATGCAGCTCAACGCGTCCTAATTACGCACTAGATAAATACCAGGATTGACCTGCCGTGATTATGCCCTAATGTAAATGATGCGCCCCTCATTAAACAAACTATAGTTGCTAAGCTTGCTGGCTAGGCGTAACCACCCCGTGTATATTCTCAATGTATTTGCGCAATGCAACTATCTTATCATTGAAAACTTCCAGCTGTTCGTCAAAAGGAGATTCATTAACCACGGTATCTGTGGTGATGTCCCCATTCTCGCACACGTAGGTAATTATGTCGAGGACAAATTCTTCTTGGTCTGCATTCAGCACGCTACCGGAAAGGAACTTGTTGAATCGTTCTAGGGCCAATTTGCGGTCCACCTTAATCAGGGAACGGATTAGGATGGCAACATTCTCACCGCATGGCATACCATCGATGAACGCATCGTAGTCCTCCTTGGAGCCCAATTCCTTCCACATTACGCGTTCAAGTTCAACGATATCATCATTGGAGAGCTGTTCCAGATTGTAAATCTTCTGGAGTACCGGATTGAAATCCTTGGTAGCCAAGTAATCCATGACCTTCTGCTTATAGGTGACACGGGTTTGGATGCCGGAGCTCATGCCCTCATTGGAGATAATATCTGCTATATCTACTGTGAATGTCTTGCCTCCGTCACCGACAAGGAACTTAACAAGGTCACGAAGGTCTGCCCGAACCTTTTCCAACCACCGCAACGACATATTCTCCCACGCGGTAGGATTCAGTACATCCTTGATGGTATCCATCTTGGCAACCACCTGCGGAATAGTAGCCTTATTCAACAGGCGTTCTGCAATACCCTGGACGTTGATGATGGGCTTACTGGCATTAAATTCGCTGTTGACATAGCCCAGTTCAATGGCTAGAATCAGCACATCAAATTTCTTGGCATTTTCATCCTGGGTGTTGCGAGGCAGCAATGGAGCGATATCAAGTTTGAGTGTTTCAACATTGCCTGCGGTAAGACATACCCAAGCATCATCACTTTTGAAATGACTTACGGCTTCCCAGCGATTACGAACTGAAATGTGACTATCGGAGAGCGAAGCCACTTGTCCCTTCATTATAGCCTTAAGCTCGTCATGTAGATTCCGACAGAATTCATCTTCCTGGTAGGTTTGGTGTTGTAGATGGAAGGCAATCTCCGCACGTAACCCGAACAAGTGTTCCGTCAATGATGCGTTCTGTTTCACAGCATTCCCATCCGGATTCTTCTCGAAGAATTCGAAATTGCGACACCAATCGAAGATGTAGAAACATTCCTTGTCCTTACCGGCGCCGAAGATATTGCTGGAAAGTCGCGTACCACGTCCAATCATCTGCATGAATTTTATTTTGGACTTGACCATCTTGAAGAAGACCAGATTCAACACATCAGGAATGTCGATGCCGGTATCCAACATATCAACAGAGACGGCAATCTGCGGGTCATTATCGCGGACCTCCATCTTTTCAATCAAATCCTGACTATAGGTCACGTAATTATCAATTAAGACACAGAACTCGGGGCCAAATTCCGGATACAGGTGATGGAACCGCTGAACAATCAACTCGGCGTGCTTGTGGTTATAGGCAAATATAATAGACTTGCCTATACGTTCGCCGCTTTGCACCTTCAAGCCATTCTCCATAAGGTCTTGAAGAACCTTGTCTATCGTTCCTTCATTATAGATGTACTTGAAAATTTCATTGCTCTGGATATCTCGGCCACGCACGTTTACATTCGGGTCTAATTCCTGGAGAGTTTCCTCGTATGCCCACACACGTTCAAGCTGGTCCTTCTCCTGCTCGGATAGAGAGCTGTACTTGATGCCCTCGCTTAAAATCAACGAACCTCGCTTAAACCCGCGGTAATTCACCAGGAACTTGTCGACTACGGCATCCTCCAGCTCATAGGCATAGTTAGGGACGCCTTCTTCCATTCCGAACAAGTCGTAAGTACTTTTCTCCACTTCGTCGCGGGGCGTTGCAGTAAGGCCCAGAAGCAGGCTATCGAAATAGTTGAATATGGCTCCGTATTTACCGAATACGCTGCGGTGGGCTTCATCGATTATAATCAAGTCAAATCGACCCACAGAGAAAGGCTTTTCCTCGGAATCGATGTAGTTAATCATAGTCTGATAAGTACTGAATACAATCCGGGCATTCGGGTCTATTCCGGCCTTATTACTCTGGTCACTCAGTACCGTTATCGATGTATTCGGCAGCAGCTTCGCGAAGTTCTTCTTGGCCTGCGACACCAAGGATGTTCTATCGGCTAGGAACAGGACGTTCTTGACCCAGTCATTACGCATCAGTACGTCCACCATGGAAATGGATACACGAGTCTTTCCGGTACCGGTTGCCATTACAAGGAGACCACGGCGGTGCTTTCCGTTATACCACTCGCACACGGACTTGATTGCCATCTTTTGGTAGTGGCGGTCTGTGATGTTAGGCTTCACGGAGAAATCGGAGATATCCTTACGGCCTCGTTTCTGTATTAGCCGAACCAGGTCTTCTTCCGTATGGAAGCTGTACAAGCGGCGAGGAGGATATCCAAGGCCATCAATAATGTTGGTCTCGAAACCATTGGTGTAGTATATGACGGGACGAACGCCGTATTGCTTCTCCAGGCAATCTGCGTATAATTCAGCCTGGTGTTTCCCCTTGATGGGAGATACAGAGGCCTTCTTGGCCTCCACTACGGCCAGCGGCAACCCATTGGCGCCGAACAGAACGTAGTCGGCATACCCAATCTTATGTTCATTGGGCATGCCATCCACTTCCACTTCAATACAGGCCTTAGAAGGTTTTACCGTTCCCTCGGTATCCAGGATATCCCAGCCAGCTTCACGGAGCATCAATTCAATGTATATGCGCCTTGTTTCCGCTTCCGATAAGGTACTGGGCATCTCCTTGACTGGAGTATCATCATCCAACGCAGCCTTATCCGCTTTATTGGCAAGAGCACTAGCGCTGTCGATCGACAGCGCTGTGGCTGCCAAGGTGGGCATAAACTTGCTATCCGGAATGATAGT
Source organism: Fibrobacter sp. UWH9 (assembly GCF_900129715.1). Classification (NCBI taxonomy): domain Bacteria; kingdom Pseudomonadati; phylum Fibrobacterota; class Fibrobacteria; order Fibrobacterales; family Fibrobacteraceae; genus Fibrobacter; species Fibrobacter sp. UWH9. The sequence continues at coordinate 48,914 of NZ_FQWP01000012.1, forward strand.
CCTGTCAAAAGGCGCCACGGTTTCAACCACTTTCAGCTTAATCAGTACCGAGGCAACCACATTATACAGGTTTAGGAGGCAGAAAAAGGATTCCTTCTTGCCTACATGGTCATCATGGGCGCCGGCATTGCCTATCCTGCGGATATAATGGGCAGCCCTCATGACTTTCCCATCATTGACAAAGTTACTGAACGGCTCACCATCAATGAGGTCAATAAGAGCTGTTTTAGGCGGGAGCTCAACCTTCTTCATCGCATAGATGGACTTGACCACATATTCAAGGGCCCTGCGTGCATTGATGGCACAGATATCAGGATGCTGGACCTGATTGCCCTCGGCGCCGGAACAGAGACCATACAGATGGTCTAAACCACAATCCTTCAAGTAGTCAAAGTTCATCATAACATTACCCGAAATACTTGTCCATGGTATAGTCTAGGAGCTTCTGCGTCTCGGCTATAGACTGAGTTATAGCGGCCTTCTGCTTCTCGATGGAAGCTATCTTGTCGGCGAAGGATTGCTGGAGGGCGAGCGGAGGGACTATTACATTGAATACCTTCAACTTGGCCAAAGTTAAACGAGTAATTGCAGCCCCACCCATGCTAGACCTAGCCTTCTTATACACCGAATCATTATTCAAAAAAACCGAAATAAAATACGGATTAGCAATGTCCTTTTTCAACTTCAGCAATGCAACGCTAGATAGTAAAGAGAATTCAAAAGTCAATGTATTGACCTGTGCAATTCCTGTGGTTATCCCATCTTTGATGTAGAGTACGTCTCCGTACTCCGGATTACAGCGGGAGTAAATCTCCTTATGAATTTCTTCACTAACGTAGGTCAAATCCGATAAATCCAACCCCGTCTTACGAATGTTCTTGGCAGTTACATAAGGATAATCACCCTGTGGGGTATTTACAGGAGAGTTATGCGTTCCGTCAGTAAGCTTGGAGCACACATCACCTAACCTTTTTATAGGCCAGTTTTTCGGATTCTCGATAGGGTCGCCGAACATATCGTAGAAGATGGATTGGACCAGCTTATCGTATTCCTGGAGCTGGGCCTTCTTCTTCTCGATGACGCCGGTCAGCAAGTCCAATTCGGCAACGATGCGTTCCTGCTCATCCTTCGGCGGTACCGGCAATTCGCACTTGCCGTAGTCCTTAAAGTAAATGTGAGGAATAGCCGCACCGGACGCAAACGAAGCCAAGTTCAAACTTTTCAATGCGTATGCAATATAGCGAATATCATTTCCGTTCTTCGGCAGAACATACTGCATCGTACCTAACAGAGAGGAGTACGCAGGATACAAATTGACCCTTCCAACACCGGAGCCGTCTTTCACAATGCCGATATATTCCGAGTCCCTATGATAAAAGTCGGCATTTTGCACGAAGCCGCTTGCCCCAAAGACCGGATAATCTCCAGTAATCCCTTCAAGCTTATTTTGCGCTATATTAGAGGACGCTTTCTCACAAATGTCCTCTATTCGCTTAACAATCCACTTCTGCTTCATACAGCACCGCCCTACAGGAACTTCTCGCGGAATTCATCCATGGCGGCGTTAATTTCGCCCTGCAATTTCTGAATACGTTTGAATACAACCTTTGGGTTCTCGTACTCCACCTTGACCTTCTCCACTTCCTTGTACTTGTTGATGGACAGGTCGTAGTCATTGGCAACAATCTCGTCCACCGGAACAAAGAAGGACTGATTCTTGCGAGTGCGGTCCGTTTCGACATCCAGGTTCTTCCAACGGGCAATAATGTCAGGGATGTCGTTCTCGGCACATTCCGTGCGCTTCTGGTCCAGGGTGTAGCCGTCGGCCTTCATGTCGTAGAACCAAACCTTGTCTGTGCCGCCTGCATTGGTCTTGGTGAAAACGAGAATCGCAGTTGAAACACCGCTATACGGCTGGAACACGCCGCTGGGCATACTGATGACAGCCTGCAGGCGCTGATTCTCGATAAGTTCCTTGCGTATGGCCTTGTGGCCCGAACTGTTGCCGAACAGTACACCATCGGGCACAATGGAGGCGCAGCGTCCGCCCAGGCGAAGCATTCGCACGAACAACGCCAGGAACAGCAACTCCGTTTTCTTGGTCTTGGTAATGGCGAGCAGGTTCTTGTTGATGGCCTGGTAGTCGAGCGACCCTGCAAACGGAGGGTTGGCAAGGCACAGGGAATACCGGTTCTCGTCGGTATTGTCGGTGCTAAGACTGTCGCGATACGCAATGTCCGGATTGTCGGCACCGTGCAGCATCAGGTTCATGGCGCCTATGCGGAGCATGGTCTGGTCCGTGTCAAAGCCATGGAACATTTCGTTGCGGTAATGGTCGGACTTATCCTTTTTCAGCAAATCCTTCTTATGGTGTTCCTGCACGAACTTCGCTGCTTCAACGATAAAACCCGCAGAACCCATGGCCGGGTCGCATACCGTATCGTCCAGGTTCGGCTCCATCATGTCAACCATCATGCGGATAATGTGGCGCGGAGTACGGAACTGACCATTGTTGCCACTAGCGGCCATCTTGCCCAAGACATACTCGTACACGTCACCCATGGTGTCACGGTTGTTCATGTCGAGTCCATCAATACCCTGGACAATCTTATCGAGGGTACGGGCATTCGGGATAAGGAAAGTGGCGCTGTCCATGAAGCGGCTGTAAGCGCTCTCCTTGCCTTCATTCAAGGTCTTAATGAAGACAAACACATCCTTGCTGATGGTGGCGAACATGGCCTCAGCTTCCTTATTCTTGAATACACTCCAACGGAGGTTCTTGTAGGGAACATCCTTGTCCGTTTCGGGATTATGCCAATTACCAGCCTTGAAGACAGGGGCCTTCACCTTGGCGCCCATGGCGTTAGCGGCAGCCTCCTTCTTCATCTGTGCATCATCCAGCATCTTCATGAAGAAGAGGTAGGTCATTTGCTCAAGGATGGTAATGCTGTTGGTTATTCCACCAGTCCAGAAGGTATCCCAGATTGCGTCAATACGGTTCTTGATTTCGCCCGTTATCATATAAAAAATCCTGATGTAATTAACATCAGGAAATATACAATAACATCATGTCATTTTTTGTTACACTTTTTCAACTAGCTAATCATATAGTTCAATGTCAGCCGGATTTAGCCCCAATGCCTTCAGCAACCGGCGCTGATAGGTCAGCTGTGCAATATATTCGTTGGTCTTATCAAGCAACGCCTGATATTCATTCGCATCATCCCCGCCCTCGGATATCTTGTCAATTAGTGCGTGCCGAGCCTTTTCCAGGGAAAATCCATGGTAGGGGTCGAAGCCTAAGGCGTATGCTACGGAATCAAGATGTTTGAGAATTACGGGCTTCAAACCGGCCACAACATTAGCGGGTTGAATGTCATTGAAATCGACAGAAAATAAATCTGAGTTCATAGAAGCCTCCTAGACTAGATACTAATAGTTTATAAGTAATTAGACCCGTATAGTAGCTAACGAGCTACCATAATATGATTCGAAGGCGCCACTCCGGCAGCACCATCTACATTAGCGATTTCAATCTAATTTCAGCATTTCTCATGCGTTTTCAATCCATACGGCAATTATAATCCCCGCATTTTTCACCCGCAAAAAGAATGCGGGAACAGCATGACAAGAACCATCGAAAAAGCTAATTTTATGGTAACTTAAGCTGGTTATTATGAATGGAGACCACTTATAATTATGAAGAAGTAACTTCCAATAACTCCCAAGAACTAGACCTGCTCGCCATCCCAAATACAGACCTTTGGCTTAGCAATATACAGCACACATTCCAAGGCATTTGTTCAGCCCCTATACCGGTATTTAGCGGCAGCCTTAAGGGGGATAGCGCCTTAAATGTTGGAGCGGCGCCATTGAAGTGGGATGATGGCGCCCTACATGAAGTATATGTTCCAATGGGACTTGCAACGGAAATTCGCAATACAGTTAGATTTGCTGACGGTCGCCTTCCTCATGAAGAAGAAGTAGAAGCATGCATGGTAATAGTCCACATGATATTGGCAAGAGACGGAAGCAACCTAGACGGCGAATATAAGGACTTCGGCAAAACTATTCCTGCAAAAATCTTCAATCGATTGCTGGGTAAGCTATCACGCCGCACTACGGGCGCACAATTAGCAACCGCGAAGCAACTTATAGACGCACTTGAACTAGCCGGTATAATCAAGGTTGACAGAAGCTATTGCCCAGGCGAATACAGCTATAGCTACTCTATAACAGAAGATTTACAAAAACGAGCTAGAGTTCATGTACCCTTGAAAGAAGCTGATGGTTACCGGATGTGGAGCCGTCAGCAAATGTTCAATGAACTTTCTTCAGCATTACTCTGGTCTTATCCTCATTACACCCTTCCTGATTTAGTTCAAGTCAAAGCCATAGCCGTGCAGCTAGATGCAAACAAGATTATGCGCAAGGGGAAACGGTGTGTTTACGCCCTCACAAACAAATCAAAACGCGCAATGGAGTATTGGGTGGCACGGAGGGCCAACGATCGACATAGTGTGCGAATTCTTGATGAAGACATAGAGCAATACCAACGGATGTTAAAATCGGGATTGCCGGTGCCGCACGATAGCGCTTTATGCCCGCGCGTAACGGATGGTTTCAACCGAATGGCCTCATGGATAAGGGAACTGATACTGATTGACGGAGAAGTTACGTGCGAGCTTGATTTCAATGGACTACACCCACATATGCTGTACGGGTTGTTCAAGGAAGAATTGCCTATGAACGAGCGAGAATACTTTGAGAATGTGCTTAACGCCACCGGTGATATCCATAGCGGCGTTGCCGCAGAGCTCATCAGGCTTGGCATAGCTAAGGACCTGCGCAAGAAGGGTAAGATAACCAGCATGGCCATTGCCGATGTTCGGGGGTATGTGAAAAAGGAACATCTAGCTTATTTCAACCGCCGAAGCGCCTCCATGAACAACAAAGAAATCCATCAGGTTTACAAACGGATGCCCGAGTTTATGGCGTTGGTGAAGAAGACTAAGCTAGGCTACAATGGCCACAAAGGAACATCCAAACTATTGTTCGCGCTAGAAGTGGATTTAATGACAGAAATCATCCGGCGTTTCTACGCAGCTGGCATCCACTTTATTTATGTATATGACGCCCTTGTTGTGGCCCAAAGTAGAGTCGCTGAAGCTGCCAGCATCATGAATGCTGTGGCAGCAGATTTGGGATTGCTCACCCGCGTAAAGCAATCCCAATCATTACCGTCAGCCTTCGCAGCCTAAATCAGCATCCTGATAGATGATAACGAAGCCTCTCCAATAAGGAGAGGCATTCATTTTCACAAAATAGCCATACAGAAGGAGGCACCAACCATTCAATCAATTTTTGTACATCAAATCAAAGGTATCTTATTAACCGCATCCCGTTTCTGCGACATCACGCACTTAGCATATATAAGTGTAGTCTCAATTTTACGATGCCCCAACAAGTTCTGCACCAGGTATAAATCAGCTCCATTTTGGGCAAGTAAGCAAGCAAAGGTATGCCGTGCGATGTGCATGCTAATCTGGCGCCACCGGCCAACACCAGCATCCCTTGCCCATCTGCGTATAATACGGTTAAGGTGAGACACGGATTTGGGTAAAGACGGGAACACCAACGGCTCACTTGAAGTCTTCGCTGGAAGAAATTTCAGCGCATTTTTTGACAAGGGTATTCTTATCGTTTCCTTAGTTTTCTTCATAAGCACTTCAAGGATGTTATTCGTTATATTAGAATGCAACAAGCCGTATATATCCGATTCTCGCAGACCGGTGAAACAAGCAAATAGAAACGCCTGCTTAACATCTTCCCTATATAGCGGTGTTTGAATAAGAAGCCTTAACTCATCCAATGACAAAAAAATTCGGTTCGGTTTGCGGACAGAGGGAATCAAACCTCGCGTATCAACCCGGTTAAGAACAACACCATCTATAAATGCCCGATGTAATACCGACTTAACAAAGTTGCATCGTGTGTTAATCGTGTTCACATGATTTTTACGGGCCCGGAGGAAATTCACGAACCCAGCGAACCAACGCCGGTCAATGTCCTTCATTCTAATGTTAGGCGAATACGCATCAACCAGCTTTATTGCAGCATTGTGGGCTCTTTGCGTGTTTATTTCAAACACACCACCCATTTGCTTAACATAGGTGCTAAATGTGATTCTACCCCTATCTACGCAGCCTAATTCCAACTCCTTAATCAGTTCTAACCTATGCTTTTGCGCTTCTTGCATTGCCAACCTATTTTCATCGGTGGCGCCTTGCCGCAAATGCAAATTCAAGTATCGCTTTCTTCGCTTACCTTCAAACTCATAACAGAGAAACAACGAATAACAGCCCTTGGTCTTTAGCTTTCGTTTGTTGATGCTTACTAGCTCTTTCATGCTTATCCTTGCCACTCGGAAGTGGTCACAAAAATGGTCACAGAATTTGAGCTGTGTTGCATTTCTAATGGCTCTCACACCATATCAGCATTTAGCACATCTTTCGACAATTTGCCGTTTTTCGTTCAAAATCAACAATATCAAGGGCAGTTGGTTAGAGCGCTACCTTGACATGGTAGAGGTCACAGATTCGAGTTCTGTATCGACCACTGAAAGAAACCTCGCTGAAAAGCGAGGTTTTTTTCGTATATATAAAATACGTCAAACAAAGTCCGTCATCCCTTTTTGAAGGACTGGCGTAGAATTCAGAAAGTCAAGTTCCCAGACCGCATAAAAAAAACGAGACGCCCTGTTTCCAGAGCGCCTCTATTCCGCTAAACTTGCGAATGTTTGCGGGACCAGGCCCGCGATATAGCAGCGGGAAGAACTCGCCACCTTAATTACTTAGCTTCGGCAGCAGCCGGGGCTTCAGCGGCGGGAGCAGCTTCAGCCTTAACTTCTTCAACCTTAGCAGCTTCTGCAGCAGGAGCGGCAGCAGCGGAGTCAACCACTTCAACCTTGGCGGCAGAGTCAGCCGGCAGGGCGACAGTGCTATCGGCAGCAACTGCAGCGGCGGTGTCAGCAACAGCGGCAGGAGCCGGAGCTTCAGCAGCCACAGGTGCAGCAACCGGAGCAGCTTCGGTGGGCTTCACAACGGGAGCGCCAAAGAACTGAGCCTTAGCCAGGATAATCATCATACCCCAGGAGAGTACGAGACCAACGAGACCCATCACAACGCCAGTGATTGCCATACCCTTGGTATCGGTGTAGCCGGTAGCGTGGGCAAGAGCGTTAGGCGGAGTGGAAATCGGCATGGACATACCGAGAGAAGAAGCGAAGGCAACAGAAACCAGGAGAGCGGTAACGCCACCGAGACCGGTGAGGTTGTCCTGGCAAGCAATGCCAACTGCGCAAAGAATAGGAACGAGAAGAGTTGCAGTAGAGGTATGGCTCATGAAGTTAGCCATGAACAGGCAGATGATACCGCAACCGACCATGAGAGCAACCGGAGACCAGCTTGCAAACGGAATGGTCTTGATCAAGTGAGCGGCAAGACCGGTAGCGTTGAGGCCAACACCCAGTGCGAAACCACCAGCAACCAGCCACAGAACGTCCCAGCTCATTTCGTTCAGGTCCTTCTTGGTGATAACACCAGTCAGGGCGAACACTGCCATAGGAATCATAGCGATAGCGTTGTCGTTAATGCCATGGACACCCTTACCGGTAACCCACAGGAGAACGCAGAGAACGAAAGTAATGTAGACGATGATGGCCTTGGGGCTGGTGTCGAACTTGCCAGCGCCTTCGATGTTCAGGATCATTTCCTTCATCTTGATGGGGTAAATCTTCATCAAGAGAACCCATGCGATAACCATCAGGATAATAACGTAAGGAACGCCGAAAGCCATCCACTGACCGAAGGAAACCGGGTTTGCAGCCAGGTCGCCGCGGGCGATAGCGTCGTTCAGGGCGCCAAGAGCGATAGCGTTAGGAGGAGTACCGATCGGGGTACCCATACCACCGATGTTTGCACCGAGAGGAATGGCGAGAGCGAAAGCTGCCTTACCGCGGTCGTTTTCATCAAACAGCTTCAGCACCGGAGCGAGGATAGCCAGCATCATAGCGGCGGTAGCGGTGTTGCTCATGAACATAGAGAACACGGCGGTGATGAGCATAAGGCCAAGGAGCACGAACTTCGGGTTCTTTCCGAAAGGCTTCAGGAGCACGCGAGCCAGGTTCAAGTCCAGCTTGTACTTGGTAGCGGCAGCTGCCAGGAAGAAACCTCCCAGGAACAGCATGATGATGGGGTTAGCGAAGGTAGCCATCACAGACTTGTGGCTAATCATGGTAACGCCATCAACACGGAACATGGACAGGGAGGAATCAGACATGGTGATGATCATGAGGACGATCACCAGCATGGAGGTGGACCAGATCGGGAACGGTTGGAGAATCCAGAAGAGAGCAGCCATGACGAATACGCCAATGACGCGAATTTCCAGCGGGTTCAGGATGCCCATGGGGCTTGCTGCATCGAATCCCAGGGATTCGTACGGCAAGTAGAGAGCAACAATTGCGAGAATTGTTGCGATAACGAATTTGATGAATTTAGCCTTTGTCATAGTGCGCCCAAATTTAGAATAAAAGGATACCTATGGCAATGTCTTTAATTCATAATTGAGAATCGGAATATCAATAGCTTTTATCAATAAATCTTTAAAATCTATCAAATTCCATCAATTAACAACTTTCCTTTACGAATTAATCATTATTTATTATAAAAGACGTCCGGTTTCCCGGGCGTCTTCTTCGCCATACATCTGCCAAAACGGTCGAATTTGGCCTATTTTACCATAATCTTCCGGGAAGCCTTCTCCCCTGCCACCTGGACATGGAGCAGGTACAAGCCGGTTCTGGGAGCCTCGAGGGCCACGCGGTTCGTTCCGGCAGCGGCACGGCCCTTGTAAGAAGCCTTCACCTTGCCGTGCAGATCCAGCACATTTACGACCATACGGGCGCCAGCCAGGGATTCTTCCACGGTAAAGCCCACATCCAAAGAACCTGCAGCCTGGACAAAGCGAAGCCCACCCACAGCCGAAGCCACCACGGCGTTCGCCCTGGTCACATGGACCGTGGCATTGGAACCGGAGGTCTTCAGGGCGACCTTCAGGGCGGCACCTTCCTTCATCTCCGTTGTTTCACCGTTTGCGGTTACAAATACGCGGTAACCCATATCATTCAGGGCGGCCACGCCCACCAGGGTCAGTTCACCCATTCGGTCAGAACTTGCACTCAGGCTCAAATCCCACTTATAGCTCTGGGATTCAGACTTAAAGGACTTGGCCAGGGCGCGCTTGCCTTCGACGATAGACAGCGAAACACGGTCACCCATGGCGGCAGGCGGTTCAGAACCCACAAAGGGTTCCGGGCTCACACCCATGATGTTCCAGGAATCTTCGCGACCTTTCTTATCGGAAAGAACGGCCTGGATGTACCAATTGGAGTTATTTTCGGCCTTGGCCAGGGATTTTTTGAGGACCGCAGGCGAATTACCGCTAACCTTGGAATCGGAGATGTATACCGGTTCCGCCTTTAGACGCCATTCCACAGGTCCAGACACTTCAGCCCATACCGCTTCGTAGGGCATCAACGTATCGGCAGCCACATAGTCGCCCGACTTTACATCGTAACGCACGAAATTTACGCGGGACTTTTCGTTGACCGACTTGCGTTCATTTTCGTGCCCCGCATAAAGGCTGACGTAACAACCATAGGGATTTGCCACCAGGTTCCAACCGCTGTAGGAACTGTCCAGGTTCCACTTCACGTCCTTGTAAAGAGGTTCCCTCTTGGAATTCAGCAGCAAGTCCTGGCCGGTCAGAGTGTTATACCAGAAGCCACGGCGGTCGTCAAATTCTTCGCCACGGCCCAGTTCCTTGTACTGCCAGTACAAACCGGGAGTACCCATGTCGTCCCACCAGTAGAAAATCTGGTCGTCATCACGGGAAAGCTTAGACGTATCCACCAGCGCCATAGAAATCATCTGCCAGGCATCCTCGCCGGTAGCCACAATCCGATCTTCCACCACGTAGGGATATTCCCTGGAATCCACAAACTTGCCACCTTCGGACAGGCGCACGCTAAACTTGTAGCTTCCCGGTCGAAGAGGGAACTTGCTGAAGCTCAAAGTGTCAGAAGTTTTCTCCACGGACTTTGTCAAAAGCGTATCCACCACGCCCATGGCATCGATCAGGAAGGCATAAGCCTTCACGCCACGAGCCACATCGAAATCGCTCGTCTTGAACTTCATCGCAACCGCATTGCCGGAACCCATCAAGGTATCGTACACAATTTCAACAGGCGTCTTGTTGGCCTTGCCGAAGTAAGCCTTCAGTTCGCCATCCATGCGGGCCAGAGGCAAAGCGACACCTTCCGCAAAATAATAGGTGATGCTATCGGAACTATGCAGCACCAGGGAATCCAGCTCATAGCCCGCATCCGGCGTTCCATTCGCCACAAGACGGAATCCATCCATCCGCTTCGGAAGCAAAGTGGAACCGTCTGCAGCAAAGCGATACTCACTGGCAACGGAATCATTTTCCAGGGACACATTCTGCAGCACCAGCACACCATGTTCGGAGGAGACCTTCAGGTGGTTGTAGTTGCCACATTCCTGTGCGTCGGCCCACACGGCATAAAGCTTATTCTTGCCGGATTCGGCAGAACGTTCCGCCAGACGCAAGTCAAAGGCCGTATACACCCAGTCCTGTTCCGAAAGCTCCGTCTTTTCGGACCAGCCAACAACGCAGGCGTCAGAAGTATAGACGTAAGCCGGCAGCTTATAGGTCGCTGTATCATTCTGATTGGCGAATGTGTAACGGGCACTGTCCACCCAGTCATAGCCATAATAAATCTGCTTTTTATCAAGGGCTGTTGTCTTTTCGTCGAACAGTACGTCAAAGACCAGTTCTACATCCACCGGCTCTTCCTCTTCAGGCTTCTTGTTAATCTCAAATACGACCTTCGCTAAATTACCCCAGCCAAGATAATAGTTTCCCTCCTCTTCGTTCGAGAAGCGATAACACTCGCGGGATTCAAGAAATTCCTCTAACGAGTTATAACTCATCCCGTCCTCTTCACTGCCAGATTCTCCGAGGGAGTTATATTCAGTCTCACATTCCATTGCGTAAACTTTTACGCTGTTTTTGACAAATTCGTATTTCTCGTCCGGCACAACCTTGAACCAGACTTGAACTCCCATAGTATCGGAAGCGAACAGCTTGCCATTCTCGTCAAAGGCATGGAACAAGGTATCCTTTCCAAAAAACTGGTAAGCCCAGACCGATGCATGGCCCTCTTCAAAAACAGCAATTTCCTTTGCATCACTGGCGTCCTTGTCCTTCCACACGGCATAGAGGGTCGTGGGCGCATTGGGGTTCATGCTTCCATAATCCTGCAATTCCTGCAAGTCAACATAAATACGGTCGGTTGCACTCCTACGACTCGCGCGGATCAAGGACCATCCCAAAAAAGCCTTTGTCTTGTGGAATACCATCCTACTATGGGACTGGCCGTAATAAACCGTATCCGGCTGGGGGATCACCGCACTTTCAAAGAACAGGTCCTCCATTTCTTCGGGAGTCAACTCGAAATCATAAGCGTAATAGCGGGGCGAGCTCCGTTCAAAAGAAATAGTCCAGCTTGCACTTTCCATCAAATTGACGTTGGCCGTTTCGTTAAACACGAAGGTTCCAGAAACTCCATCGATTACCTTCTCCACGGAAATCTGACGTAAGGAGTAACCATCCTTAGGCTTGGGCACAACCGTAACAGGGATAGAATATCCCCATAGAACAGGAAGATCCAATTCCGGAACGCCGCTGACATTGGTTTTCAATTCAAGCTTAACCAGGTCTACTTCATCGCCATTGGGGTAAGTCTGTACAACTTCTACAGAGCCCCCTTCATCCGCATAAAAAACATTTTCCCACTTGTCCATCACCATGTTGCACTGGCCTACCTTAGACAACTTCATGGAATAGGAATCTTCGGCATTCATGATTGCGGCAAGTTCGGCAGTCATCCCCAGGGCAACGCCACCCTTATACTGTTCAGCCAATTTCTCGGAGGCCGGAACCCAGCCATATCGGCAACCATTCATATCGTAAACAATGGGGAAATTCCCACTCCCGATACTATAGCCAACGGCCCCGCTGGGCCAGCCATAACCATATTCGTCCTTCACGTAGAATAGGCCCTGACCATCGATGGGATGTTCAAAAGACAAGGAATAGGTCAAAGCGGAATACGAAGCCTTCAGCTTGTACTTACAACCTCTTGTCGGCTTAATTTTGAGAATCCGTGTTTCACGCTCATAAGAAAAGCTATCATCACAAACGGATTCATTTACAGCACTAGCCTCATCACGAACCATCTCAATATCGCTAAGTTCATAACCCGCATCAGGCAAATCCAGGACATGGAACGTAAACGAAGCATATTCCGAATTCCCTTCTGTAGTGCCGACTAAAATCAACTTCCAGGGAATCTCAAAAGTCGTGGAGTTGGGAGCAATTGAGATCGAATCCATCTCCAATTTCGGAGACAACTGCGAATAATAATACTGCTGCAACCGAATGCTTCCATGCAAGCTAGCCCCCTCGTTCTCAGGAACAATCTCTACAGGCACAGTAGCCGGATTAATGCAATTGATACCAGTCCATCGGGCGTACAATTGGATATTGCCATCATCTGTCCCGGAAGCAGCCACCAAAGCCGAAGTTATCCCACCGTATGAACTAGCAAGGCTGTTCTCAGGCTCCAAAGTCCAACCATCAAAGCAGTAACCATCCGTCCTAAAAATTTGATCTATACTGGGGAACTCGGCCCCACCTTGATCATCAACGGGACCCTCAAAAGACTGCATAAAACCGTCTGACAGGAAAACATTACCCGGCCGACTTTTCTGATTCAGGTCGAAGTAAACCGTATAGACTTCTTCATCCTGCCCCATAGCAAGACTTGCTAAACTCACCACGGACAAGGCCATGGCACACAAAAATTTCGAGAATCTCACCATAAGAGTCCCTTTTATTCAGTACATACTTCCGATAGGAAATATAGCTACTTGTAAGAGTATTGTAAGAAAGCCACCGGGGCAAAACCCCAGTGGCTAAGCTCATACGGTTAAACAAGAACTATTGGGACCGCGAAAGGTTACTTCACCATCACCTTGGCGTTCATGGTCTGGCTTCCAACCTTCACCTGCATGAAGTAAAGGCCGGACTTGGGAGCCTGCAGATCAAGTACGTTCTGGCCGGCGCGGGCGGCAAAGTTGCCGCGGGCCACGCTCTTGCCGTTTACACTCACCAGAGCGTAGTGGCCATTGGCCCCAGCCAATGCGTCGGCCGCATTGAAGCCAACCTGCAGCGAACCTGCGTTCTGCAACACCTTGAATCCGTTCAGGGCGGCAGAGGCAACAGCCATGTCACTGCGAGCAGCCACACGGACCTGCACCTGCTTGGCATCCTGCTTCAGGGCGACATTCAGGGACTTTCCGTCGGTCACTTCCTTGGTTTCACCGTCAACAGTCACATACATGACGTAACCCAATTCCTTAAGGGCGTCAACACCTTCAAAGGTTAGCTTGCCTTCGCGGGCGGTATTTGCACTCAGGTCCAGGAACCATTCGTATTCCGATGCCACAGCCTTGATACTCTTGGCCAGAACAGAACCCCTGGCACTTTCGCGGATCGAGAGATTCACGCGGTCGCCCATGCCAGAAGGAGGCTCATCCAAGGTTTCGGCACTGCTGCCGGCACCCAGAATGTTCCAGGAGTCCACCTTGCCGTTATCGTCGGAAAGGGCAACAACCACACTCCAGTTATCCGCAGAAGCCTTACGGGCGGAACCCTTGCGCATAGAGGCAACCTTTCCAGCAACAGACAGGTCATTCTTCTCGGCATAATTGTAATCAGGGTCAGCCTTCACGCTGAACACCGTGGAGTGATCCACCTGAGCCCATACCGCTTCATAGGGGCCAACCACTTCGGCAACGCTGTAGGCACCCAGTTCGGAATCCCAGTGCCAGAAGATAACCTCGGCGTCACCTTCCGTTTTTCCCTTAGAAAGGTCTACGTACCAGCCATAGGGATTTGCCACCAGATTCCAACCGCTATACTTGTTATCCAGTTTCCACTGGATTTCGGCATCTGCAGAAACTTCCACTTCACGAAGGGGAATGGCAACTTCCCTTGCAGAGCCAACCCAGTAACCGCGGGTTTCATCAATGGGGCCACCGCGATAGGAACGATACTGCCAGTATTCTCCGACAGGATTCAGTTCATCCCACCAGTAGAAATTCATTTCAGAAGCGCTCAAGGTGCTTTCATCCATTGCCACTACAGAAACCATCTGCCAGCTCTTGGCCTGCATGACCACTTCCTTCTTTACCTCGTAGGACTCCTGGTAAATCACCTTGCCACCCACTTCAACAGTTACGTAGGACTTGCCCTTGGGAGCGGGCACCATTTCCCAGTAGCCGTCAGTGACCGTAGCCGTAGCAATAACCATTCCCAGTTCGTCAAGCACAGTCACCGTGGCAGGTTCGTCGGAACCCTCGGTCTTGAAAGACAGGCGGATAGCGTTGCCAGACTGTTCAAACTTCGGAGAGACAATCTGCACTTCTACCTGATTAGAGCTGCTGGAGGCAGGTTCTTCAGAGGCGGAAGAACTGGGCTTTCCAATGTAGGTAGAGTCGTAAACGGCCTTTATATTCATGTCGCGGATAACCTTGCCCAGAGCTTCGCTCCAGCCCTTAAAGGAGTACACATAATCTTCGGTAGCCTTGCGATCCAGAGCCATGCTGTTGGCCAAGTGGATGGTGTCGCCATGGGGAACCATCATTTCGTAAACGATGCTATCCTTGTAATCCCTGAAGACTACCTTGTATTTAATAGTGTCATAGATTGCGTTGATCTTGAGATCACCGACAATTTCGGTGTAGCTGGAATCCCAACCCACAAAAGTCAGACCTTCAATAACAGGAGCTTCGGGGGCCACCGCTGCCTGGCCATATTCTACCTGAGATTCATAAACCGTTCCATTGATTACAAAGGACACGGTGTACTTTACCAGGGAAGAATCGTATTCGGCCACATACACAACATTGTCGGTCACCTTTTCTACAGCAGGAGTCCAACCCTTGAAGGTGTAATCATACTGTTCCGTAGACTGACGGCGCGGTACTGCAGGGGCAGTCACTTCTGCACCATAAGTCAGCGACAGGAACTTGAGGGTATCGCCATCGTAATCTTCGAACACAACAGCATAGTTGAGCTGTTCATATTTAGCCTTGATTACAAGATCTGCCTTTACCTGCTTGTATTCATCACTGCTCCAGCCAATGAATTTATAACCTAGACGGGACGGATCGGCAGGAGTTTCAACGGAACCTTCATAAGTTATTTCCTTGGTCAGCAGTTCTGTTCCATCAAAATCCTGGAATACAACTTTATACATAACGGCTTCAGATTTAAAGACAGCCTTCAACACCACGTCTTCATCGGGCATGGTTGCAGGAATCACATCAGAGCCATCTTCCATTACCCACTTGACAAAGGTATAGGAATACTTTTCGTCGGCAGCCTTCTCGATGTCAGACATCAATGTGATTGCGCTTCCGTAAGCAACTTCAATATTTTCAAGCACACCATCTTCATCATCCATATAGACCAGCTGATGAACATTAGCCGTAAACTTTGCATAGACAGTGATGTCACTCTTGACATCCTTGTAGTCATCGCTATCCCAACCAGTAAAGGTATGGCCAATCTTCTTGACACCGCTGGGAACAACGGCAGATTTACCATACTCAACAAGCTGCGTCGAGATAGTGTCGTCCAAGGCCTTAAGGAAGGTGACGGTATAGGAGTTGATTTCATAGATAGCTCTAACAGTCAGATCACCCGTAACTTCAGAAAAATCCTTATCCCACTTCACAAAGGTGTAGCCTGCGACTTCGGGAACGTCGGGAGCATTGGCAGCCGAACCAGGATCTGCATTCACCACAACCAACTGTTTGTCGTCAAAGCCCAGGAAGGTCACCTTAAACGAGACCTTTCCTTCGGGAATTGTCGGAGAATAACTACCATGAGCAAGGAAGGGCAAAGTTCCCAAATAGTAATCTTTGTCAAAAGACCAGATATAGTCCTTGCTGTTTTCGAAGGCACTGTTCAGGAGACCCGCAAAGGATTCCTTTTTCACATCAGCACTTTTCTGTACACCATTGTAGCTGGCATTGAGATTGGCCTCGTCACCGTTACGGATTAGGAACTTGATATTGGTGTCTTCGGTCCAGTCTCCAGCAACACCCTTTCCACCAAAGGGACCAACATCCAGATCGTCTTCACCGTAGTGGTAGCAGGACTTGATGCTATATGCTTTCGTTTGCTGATCGGCCACAAGGTAAGCCAACCTTTTAACACCCTTGTCATTCTTGGAATTACCTTCCATTGTAGCATTTACCAGAATGTTACCAACGCTAAAAGCACCTACAATGGACACGGTATCCTTTTCATTCACATTCACAGACTGGCCAACCATGCCACCCATAAGAAGGGAGTCACCCGAGAAAGTACCCTCTGCAGTAATATTTGCAACTACGGCCACAGAGGACACATCGTGGAGTTCGCGACAGACACCGCAGACACCACCAATTTTAGCCACCTGATTGTCATTATAGGTTCGAGTTACCGGATCGGCGTGAACCGCATTCAACTTAATCAGGTTTTCGGAACGAACAAAGATGCTATTAAAATCAACAGCCTTTCCGCCATTAAGGTTCGGATACGTACCGACAACACCACCCACAACAACAGTATTCAAACTGTCAGCCACTTCGATGGCACCGTCATAGTAAATTTCGGTAAGAGGCAGAGCCTTGGCCGTGGCAGAATTCATAAAGCCAACCACGCCGCCCACAACAACCGAGTCAAATACGGTAAAGCCGTTGGACATCAAGTCACCATAGGCGGTCTTTGTACGAACATCGATATTCACAGAAGACGTATCCTTGGACAACCCATCGCCATTGGTAGCAAAACAGGCGTCACCGGCAATGCCACCCACAAAGGCCTGAACATGAAGGCCATCAACATCCTTGGCGGATCCGGCAATACGAATATTTCCTTGAGAACGGGATTCCTTGATAGAAACGTAAATCGTATCGGAATCACCGCCGAGACAGCGGTTACTTGCACCAAGGATACCACCGGCTGCATAGCGGTAAATACCTTCAACCTTGAGAGAATCCTTCAGAGAAAGTTCCGCCTGGCTATTCTTGATAAGCAGTCTAGACATACCAAGAAGAGAATCACGACCCACAAGGCCACCGGCAAAGATATTCTTCTGGAGAACGCTATTAACAGATACGCCTCCCACGGAACCATCAGAAATTTCACCATTGAAAGAGGACTTGATGATGTTAATGGAACCTTCCTGCTGGGAAC
This sequence comes from Fibrobacter sp. UWH9, assembly GCF_900129715.1. Classification (NCBI taxonomy): domain Bacteria; kingdom Pseudomonadati; phylum Fibrobacterota; class Fibrobacteria; order Fibrobacterales; family Fibrobacteraceae; genus Fibrobacter; species Fibrobacter sp. UWH9. Next base: position 66,371 of record NZ_FQWP01000012.1, read on the forward strand.
CGTTTTCATAAAGCACGCCGGCAAAACCAACAAGGCCACCCATGGCGCTGCCGCCAGAAATCCTGGCAACTTCTTCGCCAGCCTGGGAACCGGAGGTCACATTGAGAACGGAGTCGAAGGAGGCGGCCATCATACCCACAACGCCACCCAGGGCAGAATTATTATCTGCAGGGATGTTCTGCACAACAGCATTAACACGAGTATCCTTGAAAGAAGGGTCTGCCTGAGAACGGACAGACACACCGGCGATACCGCCAAGGAATACTCCATATCCATAGTTCGTGCTCTTGACCGTGGAGTTATAGGCATTCCCCATAACCTTGGAACCGGCAAAACCGCTAGTGATCTTGGTGTTGTTGACAATGCTGATACCATCTTCCACAACAGAATTCTTGACAGTGGAATTGTTCAGTACACCAACGAGGGCACCTGCAAAAGGTGCATCAATCTGGACATTGGAAAGTTTGACTTTGTCAATAGAAGACAGGCTGATTCGACCAACAAGGGCTCCCACCGGATAATAATCTTCGCCCTTTTCACTTTCGCCATCAATGATAATGCGGACGTTTTCAATGGTAAAGTTAGAGATGTTTGCATTGTCGATTGATTCAAAAAGACCGACCGGTCCGCTCATTTTGGAACTATGGTAGCACAAATTGGTGATTTTCTTGCCATCACCATAAAATTCATTGCTAACACGGAACGGCAACGGCTTATGATTGACGGCACAGGAACCATCGGCAGAAATTTCTCCCAGGTCGATATTGGATTCCAATCTGAGGGTGTGCTTGCTTTTTGCACCGATCCAGTGCTTTTCCAGCAGGTAGTAAAGGCTATCGGGTGTTGCCTTTACAGACTGCACACAAGTCTTACCAGCAGGCCCTGCGGGGCCCCCGCACCTAGCAGCTTCCTGCTTTAGGTAGAACACAGAATCCTGAGTAACGCAACCAAAACCGCAAACAACCGAAGAAACCTGCAAATTCAAGGAAAAAAAGCTGTTTCCAGCAGCAAAAACCATGCTGGCGGCAAGCAGCATGGCACACAGGATAAAATTGAATCTCATCTTCATAATTCCACCTCTGTAATCCTTACTTTACAAAGATACCCATTATTTCGTAAAAAAGGGGATTTTCACTTAATATGGGTCTTCCATTGTGACATACCGCAACAGCTGTTCACACATCACACATGCGCACCATTCCGTCCGTCTTTACGCAAGCCGTAAACCGTCGACAAACAACGAGTCAGCGTACTCGTCATCATTTGTGAGAAAAATCACCCAAAAAAAGCGTAATCTCTTTACATTATTACATTCAACATATTATATTTATTACGAAAACACTTCAAAACCCTATCAAGGAGACAAAAAGATGATCAAGAAGATTGCACTCGCAGGCGCTCTGGCTGCAACAGCATCCTTTGCAACCTGGGACAAGTTCCCCGTTCTCGAAGCAGGCAAGGGCCAGGCCAAGGTTGGCGTAGGCTACGATATGCAGGGTGACTACAGCGACCTCGGCATGTATGCCGGCGCTCGCTACACCGTTATCCAGGGCTTGGAACTGGGTCTCGCTGTTCCGTTCCGCTTCTACTCTGACTTCGACGGCAACGACCTGAAGGCAGACGGTCTCGGCAACATTCCTCTCATGGTTCGCTACCAGTTCATGCCCACCATGAACGCATTCGTTGACGTGAACCTCCCGGTTGGTGACGATTCCTACAACGACGACGCATGGAACTTCCACGCTGGTGTCCAGTTCTCTCAGAAATTCGGCATGATCGACCTGGGTACTGAAGCCGGTCTCGCTATCACCACCGAAGGTGATGACGAAGTTTCTCCTCCGTGGGAACTGAACATCGGTGCAGAAGCCGACTTCGTTCTCGGCGGCCCTGTTACCCCGTACGTCGGCATTGACATGAACATGCTCCTGGGTGAATACACCCACGACGGCGACGAACTCCCGGGTTCTGACGAAAGCGGTACTCTCGGTCTGTGGATCTATGCTGGTGTTGGCTACGCTATCAACCAGATGATCAGCCTCGACGCTTCCTTCGGCTTCGGTATCGGCGAAGACTACTACGGCGAAGACACTCCGATGTCCATCGACGTGAACGCCAAGTTCAACTTCTAATTCCCTGCTAGCGCTCGCTAGACTGGAATTACAAAGGGTTCTGCCGCAAGGCAGGCCCTTTTTTTGGTGGCGGTCACAAAAACTTACGATAATATTATTTAACATATAAAAACGTCTAACCTTTTCTACATTTTGGACTGGTTTGAAAAACTAAGGAGATGTTTATGTTCAAGAAAATTATCGCAGCAGCAGCTATCGCAGCCTCTGCAGCATTCGCAACTTGGGACTATTTCCCGGTTCAGGAAGCAGGCAAGGGAACCCTCCATGGCGGCCTCTACTACGACTGGCACCATGAATGGTCTCAGGCAGGCCTCAACCTGGGCGCACGTTACACCGTCATCCAGAACTTGGAACTTTCTCTGCAGGGCTGGGGCTACCAGTTCTGGAGCGAAGTGGATTGCCAGGGCTGCACCAACGGTGGCGACGGTCTCCGCGACCTGACCATCGGCGGCCGTTATCAGATTACCCCCATGGTTAGCGGTTTCATCGACCTGCGTCTCCCCATCGGTAACGATGACGACGGCGTCAACGGCCATCCGCCTTCCAATAGCGAAGTTTCCATTTACCTGGGCGGCCAGTTCTCTATGCCGATCCAGGGCGTTCAGGGCCTCTCCTTCGGTACCGAAGCCGGCCTTGACTGGGGTTTCGAACACGACAACTACGAACGCGGTCTCGAAATCCACATTGCTGGCGAAATGGACTTCGCCGTTCCCAACCAGATCTTTATCCCCTATCTGGGCCTGAAGTTCAAGCTGCAGCTCACCGAAGATACCTGGGAAGACGACAAGGGTAACGAATGGGGCGCTGACGACAGCGGCGACTCCCAGTTCAACCTGTGGCTGGGCTGTAAGTTCGCCCTCAACCCGCAGATCCTCCTGGATGCACGTCTCATCTTCCGTTCTGGCGACATGGACGGCGATGCAACCGGTCTCTATGCAGGCGTAGACTTCAACTTCTAAGTTGAAAATCTCACAAGCTTTAAGGAACATCCCATTGCGGGATGTTCTTTTTTGTTGTTTAACTTATATTTACATTCAGCATGATACGCAAATTGGTTATGGTGTTGTTTAGCCTGGCGGCCGGGATTGCCTTCGCAAGCCCTCAACTGGTGATGTCCCAACAGGACCCTGCCGTACTCAAGGCATACATTTCCCAACTGAGGGAAATGCGAAACAGCGGCAAGTTCTCCGCAGCCGAAAGGGAGCAGCTAGATGAACTGTGGCGCACCGCCGCCGATATCGAGGTGATGAATGACCGATGCGGCACGATTTCCATTACCGAAGAAATCGATGAATCCTGCGGAAACTTCTACCAGTATGAACTTCCCAAGTTCGAAACCCAGTATTTCAAGCTCACCGGCGAAATCCGCCTGAGCCCCAACAGACTTTCAAACGCTATCGAACAAAGGCGCCAGGCCATCAACCAGTGTTATGAAGCCCTGCAGGTCGACGCCTTCTACCCCACCCGCTATTTCACTCTCGAAGGCAGCTACACTCCGGAACCCCTTTCCAAGGGCGTCGAAGTCAGCTACAACTTTAGCCTAGAAGAAAACCGAGGCGCCATCAACGACCTGAACGACCGGATCCGCCAATGGTACAACGCCTGCGGGAAGATCATCCACCACAGCGACAACAGCGGCGCCCTGGCCCCCATTTTCGTGGAACTGGTCCGACAGAGCCGCGCTAACGCAAGCAAGGCGAACGGCGGCCTGTATTTTGAACTGGAACAAGGATACGGCAAAAGACTGCTAGTAAAAACAAAGGACGGCATCGAGGGCGTCTACTACCTGAACGGCCGAGAACTGTTCAACTATAAAATCCAGTCAAGCCGGGTCGTCTTTTCGATTAACCTGGACGGCAGACGGTCAAGCGCTGACCTTGTTCAGGGAGACCATTGGCGAGACCGCGTCATATTTGACGACAGCGACCTGAGGGACGGACTCATGGGCAGGTTCGTGTGGGGTAAACCCCGCAATCCCTGGCTCGACACCAAGCAGCCTTCCACAAACTCTCCTGCCGCAGAATACAAATCCTACGATGACGGTTGGGAAAATCATAACAGCACTTCATCTGTACAGACCAGCAGTACACCAAGTTCCTTCGGAATCTACCTCCAGGCTCTAGGCGGCATCAACCTCACCTTCGGGGAAGCAAGCGAAGCCGAACCGTTCAAGGATTTCGAAACCGAAAATGATTCCGTCACAGCCATCACCGGATACGCAGTCGGCTTGCTTGTCTTTGAATTCACAAGGCAATTCGCCATCGGCCTAGGCGGAGGAATCTCCTGGAACAACGTGACCTACGAACATTGCAACGGGCATTTTGACACCAGCTGCGATGAAGAAAACATCCACCAGGCAGCAGCCCCAATGGCCACCGCAGAAATCAATATCGGCGAAGGATTGAACGGAGGCGTCCGCTTCAGCTACATCTTTGACAAGGACATGCCCACCACCTATCTGGCGGGGTTCGCGGAACTGGGAAACGTTCTAGGAATAGAACTGGGATGGGCCCACGCCGACGGTCTATGGGACAATATCTACATGGGGCTGAGCCTGAGACTCCCGCCCCGACACTTGAGCGACTTACTAAAGGAAACAGGTTCCAAAAAGAAGTAACCGCAAAAAAATGCAGACTTAAAAATGCCCGTCGCTTGACGGGCATTTCGTTTATACCATGGCGGTCATCCGCAATTACTTTACATCATATTCAGGAATGGGCAGGGCTTCGCCAGCCTTCATGGCCTTGTCGAGAGCAGCAGACTTTACCGGATCCACCCACCAGTAAACGGGGATGGCGTCTTCGCGATTGAAATTGTCCAGAACCTTTTCGGGCATGCCATAACGGTTCCAGTACAGTATGCGGTGGTGATCGCACTGCCACATCAGAACGTAAGGCACAATCTCGGAAAGACGGTTATCCAGTGCCTTCAGGATTTCGTTGCGCTTCGCCAAATCAAATTCAGTCTTCTGCAATTCAATCAGGCTGTCCACCACGGCGTCCTGCAAACCGCTCAAGTTGTTAGTGCCCTTGTCCATAGCCGTCTTGGAGGACCAGCTGGCCTCGGGATCACGAAGTCGGCCTGCGCCCCAGTTCACCCAGTAAAGGTCAAAGTCCGCATCGTCAAGACGCTTACGCAAGGTGCTCTGGCTCATCTGTTCGATGGTGGCCACCACGCCGATCTTCTTCAGGTCTTCCTGGAAAAGGGTCAGATGACGCAGGTCTTCGCTGCTAGTAATGAAGTTAATTGCAAAAGGTTTGCCATCCTTTTCCAGAACACCCTGACCATTCACCTTGTAACCCGCTTCCGCAAAGAGGGCGCGGGCACTGTCCAGATTGAACTTGTACATAGTGGCCTTGGGGTTGGTATTGTTGGGCCACAAGTCAGGATAGTAGCTGTTCTGCAGGAAGTACTGACCGTACATGTACTTTTCGTTCATGGCTTCGCGGTTCAGCATAAAGTTCAGGGCACGACGGACGCGAACATCCTGGTACTCGGGCTTGCGCATATTGATGGCCATGCCCTGGAAACCGATAGGTTCCTTATTGAAGATGCGCTGCTTTACGGCCCAGCCCTTCTGCACGGCATCGAAGTCAGTCTGCTTCATCCAGATGCTGCTGGTGTAGATAGCGTAGGCGTTGAAGTCCTGCTTCTTGAATGCTTCCAAGGCCTTGGTCTGGTCGTTCATGAAGCGGTAACGGATCTTCTGGAAGTTGTACTTGCCACGGTTCCAGTTCTTCTTGAAGCCCCACCAGTCGGCACGGCGGGCCAGTTCCACATAGCGGTCCTCGCGGAAGGTCTTGATGATGTAGGGGCCAGAAACCACCGGGAAATCGTAACGGATCTGGTTGAAGTCCTTGCCCTGCCAGGCATGCTTGGGGAATGCCAGCATACCGGCCGCTTCCCAGAAGTTGCCCCAGTGAATTTCCTTGGCGGTCATCTTGATGGTCAAGCTATCCACAACTTCGGGACGGTCAAAGCGAGAAAGTCCCACCTTGAAAATGGGAGTCAGGTTCTTCTCGTCCATGATCACGTCGTAGTAGTACTGCACATCTTCGGCGGTAATGGACTTGCCGTCGCTCCACTTGGCGCGAGGGTCCACGTGGAAAGTAAAAGTCTTGCCGTCTTCGCCCACGCTCCAGCTGTCTGCCAGAATTCCAACTTCCTTGTCTTCGGTGGAGTGGAGGGAAACCAGCGGTTCGAACATCATGCCCATCAACTCTGCGGAGAAGCTGTTGTAGTCTTCCCACATGTTGAAGGACTTGGGCATGGCGGAACCCCACAAGGTAATGGCACCGCAGGGGCGAGCCTCCTTGGAAGCCACCGGGTCAAACTCGCCAGTAGCTTCGGGATCCATAGGCAGAATCGGGCAATCCGCTTCAGAAACGGCAGCCTTTGATGCAGAGCCCTTACCCGAATTGGAACCAGACTCATTGCAGGCGATCAAAACTGCGGACACCGCCAGAGGCATCATTAAACCAAAAGCAACTTTCTTAAAATTCATCTTTCGTCTCAACTAGGGCAAGCCAACGTGGCGTGCGGATTGTTTCTTGGGTTTGGAATTTGCGTCGGCGGACTTGTCTGCATCATCAGCGGAGTTGGCGGCGTCTTCAGCCAAGAGCATTTCAAGGCTGACGCGGGCCGCTTCCTGTTCGGCCTTCTTCTTGTTGGGGCCAGAACCACGACCGTAGGTTTTATCGTTGATGTGGACTTCGGTGGTGAACACCTTCTGATGTTCCGGGCCGTCTTCGCCAATCAAGACGTAAACCGGCGACGTACGACGCTTCCCCTGCAGGTATTCCAGCAAGGCGCTCTTGTGGTTTACGAAATCGTCGGCCACAATGATTTCCTTGATGCGAGGGAAATGGAACTTGTTGAGAATGGCACGGACTTCTTCCAGACCGCCATCCAGGTATACAGCACCAAGTACGGCTTCGTAGGCGTCAGCCACAATAGTTTCCTTGCCGCGGCCACCCATCTTCATCTCGGACTTTCCAATCTTGATATATTCGCTCAAGCCCCATTCCTTGCTGGACTGGGCGCAGGCGTGACCCGACACGATGGCACTCTTGCGCTTGGAAAGATCACCTTCCGGGTCGTTGGGATAGTTGCGGTACAGATACTCGGTGGTAAGCATGTTGAGCACGGAATCGCCCAGAAATTCCAGACGTTCGTTGTTGCTCTCGTAGGGCATATCCTTTCCTGTCAGGAAGGAACGATGCACCAGGGCATGAGCCAGCAGTTCCGGATCTCTGAATCTGTACCCAAGCTTTGCCTCAAGCCCGTCCTCGGACTTCTGGCGAAACCAGAGCTTTAATACTTTGTGCAATAAATTTTCGTTTTCCAAATTTATCTCCTATGGGGAAACGCGGGTTGGATCCGCATACTGAATATAATACGTAAAGATAAAAAGACCGCCCAACCGCACAAAAATAAAACGGCCCCGGGAAGTTCCAGGGACCGCTTTAAATTCGATTGCTTAATTCCAACAAATCAAGAAATTACTTCTTGGATTCGATGAAGGCGACAACGTCGGAAACCTTCTGGAACTTTTCTGCATCGCTGTCGAGGATTTCGACTTCGAATTCGTCTTCGAGAGCCATAACCAGTTCGACGCGGTCGAGGGAGTCAGCACCGAGGTCGTTACCGAATTCGGATTCCGGCTTCACATCTTCAGCCTTAACTTCGAGTTTGGCAACGATAACGTCGACAACCTTCTTAAAAATTTCTTCGTTCATTTTAGTCTCCATTTTTGGATTAAGTGTTTGAGTTTAATTTAGTAAAAAATCGTTAAGCGTTCAAGCCCCCGTCAACGCCCAATACCTGTCCGGTAATGTAGGAAGCGTCGTCGGATGCCAAAAATGCCACTGCCTTGGCCACATCTTCGGGGTTGCCAATGCGCTGCAGGGGGATAGAAGCGGCGTACTTTTCCTTGGTAGCGTCGTCCATCTTGGCAGTCATGTCGGTGCCGATAAAGCCAGGAGCCACAGCATTCACGGTAATGCCGCGGGAAGCGAATTCCATGGCGTTGGACTTGGTCATGCCGATGATACCGGCCTTGGCTGCGGCATAGTTGGCCTGACCAGCCTGGCCACGGATAGCGTTAATGCTAGTGATGTTCACGATACGGCCAGTGCGCTTGCCCATCATGGTGCGGGCCACGGCACGGGTGCAGAGGAACACGGAACGGAGGTTGGTCTGGATGACGGCGTCGAAGTCTTCGTCCTTCATACGCATCAGCAGGCCGTCGCGGGTGATACCGGCGTTGTTCACCAGGATATCCACGGTACCCATGTCAGCAATGATCTGCTTGAACACGTTCTGTACAGTTTCGGAGTCGCCAACGTTGCAGGCATAGCTCTTGACCTGCACACCCAGTTCGGCGCTCAACTTGGCAGCCAAGTCTTCCTTCACGGAGGTGGAAAGGATGGCCACATCGGCACCTTCGCGTGCCAGTTCAGTCGCAATGGCGAGACCGATACCGCGGGATGCGCCAGTAACAATAGCCTTCTTGCCAGTAAGTTTACCCATAATTATAATCCTTGAAAAAAAAGTGGTTAGTGATTAGTGGTTAGTGATTAGCGATTTTCTTTCTGCGATTTACTAATCACTGTTTACTAACCACTGTTTACTAATTAGCCCTTCAGGGCTGCAAATGCTTCGATGGTTTCGACGGGGGTGACCTTCACGTCGCGGCTGATCTTGCGCATGAGGCCCATGAGAACCTTGCCGGAACCCACTTCAACACCCTGGGTTACACCGAGGGAGATGGCCTTGTTCATGCAGTCGTTCCAGCGGACCGGGGACACCAGCTGGCGGACCAGGAGGTCTGCAATTTCCTTGCCGGAAGTCACAGGTTCTGCAATGACGTTGGCGATAACCGGCTTAGCCACATCGTTGAAGGTAGTCTTTGCAATAGCTTCAGCCAGACCCGGCTGAGCGAACTGCATCAGCGGAGAGTGGAAAGCACCGGACACGGCCAGGGGGATAGCCTTGATGCCAGCAGCAGCGCAGTTTTCAACCAGCTTGTTCACGCCTTCGACGGCACCGGACACCACGATCTGGCCCGGGCAGTTGATGTTTGCCGGAACCACGACACCTGCATCCTTCACGGATTCGCAGAGTTCGATAATCTTTGCTTCGTCCTGACCCATGATGGCAGCCATGGCACCGGGGTTCTTGGAACCGGCAGAGGCCATCAGTTCGCCACGGGTGCGGACCAGGCGGAGACCGTCGGCGAAGCTGAAACCGCCAGCGGCATAGATTGCAGAGTATTCACCCAGGGAGTGACCTGCAACGTAGTCAAATTCAAAACCTTCGGACTTGAGAAGTTCCATCACCATTGCAGAAACGGTGAAGAGAGCGGGCTGGGTATTGTCGGTGCTCTTGAGAACGTCTTCCGGACCTTCAGCCATGAGCTTGGACAGGGAGAAGCCGAGAATTTCGTCAGCTTCCTGCATGATCTTCTTGGCAGGTTCAAAAGTAGAAGCCAGAGTCTGGCCCATACCAACATACTGGGCACCCTGGCCCGGGAAAAGAAGAATGGTCTTAGACATGTTTTTCCTTGAGTGTAAAACAACGACTTGTAATATACGTCACAAAATTACAAAAATCATACCGCAAACAGGAGGGGCCAGTCCAAATTCAATGATATAAAAAGGTGTCTAAAGACTTACGTCACCAAAAAGGCAATCTCTTTGAGCATCAAAGGATTAAGCGCATTAGAACAAGGTCAAGGATTTTATATTTTACGCAAAACATCATCGGGACGGGCCTAGTCCTGGAGCCTTTTTGTTGAATGTTTACATCTTTTTTCTGGGAATAAATTAGGAGAACATATGAATATATTCAAGAATCTTGCCGTGAGGTCCATCGCCGCGATCATGCTTATTGCCTGCGGTGGCGATAACGGCTCCAGCGCCAAGGACGATGAAATTATCCCGAGGAAAAAGCGGAAAAGAGATCAAGCGCGTCATGGGCAAGTAACTCCAGCTCTGTATTTCAAATCGTTTCGATAAATAAGTCCAATGGCTTCTCCGTCCGTTGTGTAATGGTGGAGTAACACCAATCTCCTAAACAATTCTCCCCAAAAAAGATTCTAGGGAACCCTCTGGTGAGGGCTCCCATTCCCAAGTTTAAATGACAATGATACGCAAAAGGCGTATCGAGGGCAAAATTAAATTTGTAAAAAAAAGACAGGATTTCAGTCCTGTCTTTTTTTCGTTCGTCACTGGATCCTTCGCTTCACTTCGTTCCGCTCAGGATGACAATCCGCGGATTATGCCTGAGCGGGAGCTTCTTCGTCCTTGATTTCAGACAAACGAGCGTTCACAGTCTTGGCCACGCCGAGGCGGGCGTACTTGGCGGCAACTTCAACAGCCTTTTCAATAGCCAGAGCATCGGAACGGCCGTGAGCGATAATGCCGGTGCCGTTGAGACCCAGGAGCAGGGCGCCACCGGTCATGCGGTAGTCCCACATTTCGTCGAACTTGCGACCAGCTTCGGAATCGATGTTGCCAAACATCTTGTGGTGCATTTCGTAGAAGCCTTCAATCATCTTGAGGATTACGTTGCCTGTAAAGCCAGAGGTAACAGCCACGTCAGCCTTACCCATGATCAGGTCTTCGCCTTCGATGTTGCCGATGAAGTTCACGGGAGCGTTCTTGAGAAGCTGATAGGCTTCCTGACAAACTGCGGGACCCTTGTGTTCTTCTTCGCCCATGTTCACGAGACCGACCTTCGGCTTTTCGCGACCGAAGTAAGTTTCGGCAAAGGCGGAACCGGCAATGGCAAAGTCTACGAGTACAGAAGCGCGTTCGTCTACGTTAGCGCCAGCATCAACAAGGACGATGGGCTTTTCGGCGGTGGGGATCACGCAGCCGATAGGCGGACGGCCAAACTTTTCGGTGGTCTTGCCAAGAAGCATAAGGCAGCTGGCCATCATGGCGCCAGAGTTACCGGCACTGACGGAAGCATCGACCATACCCTTCTTCTGGAGGGCGACGCAAGTCACCAGACCGGAATGAGGCTTCTTCTTGAGGACCTGTACAGGATGTTCATCCATGGCCACCGGATCCGGTGCGTCAACCACAGAAATGCCGTGACCGGTGTAGCCACGCTTTTCAAGACCAGCCTTGACCTCGGCCTCAGGTCCGCACAAAACAATATGCAGATCGGCATCCTTGTTGGCAGCGTTAATGGCGCCTTCAATCACAACGTCGGGAGCGAAATCGCCACCCAGGGCATCCAGTGCAACTTTAACCACAATAACTCCTTATACATCAAAAAAAGTAAGCCCCGGCGCATGCCGGAACTTACCTTAATATAATCAATTAAATTAGGCTTCGGCCTTCATGTCGACAACTTCGACACCGTTATAGAAACCGCAAACCGGGCACACGCGGTGCGGACGCTTCACGGAACCGCAATGATCGCAGGTAGCCATAGCGGGCACGTCCATCTTCCAGTGGGTGCGGCGCTTGTCACGACGAGCGGTAGAGGTTTTTCTTTTAGGTACTGCCATTTTTAACTCCTGTTAGTCTAGTTACCCTTAGACATTTTGTCTTTGAGGGCCTTGAGTTTGTCCCAGCGAGGATCCATAGGCTTTTCACCATCGGATTCTTCGCCAGCTTGATTGTTTGTTACAAAGATAAAATCTTCGTCGGGATTTTTCACGGGTGCTTGCGGTTCTTGCAGTATAATTAGCTCACGAACGCACTCGGAAACATCGACGAAGTACTGCCCCTGGGGAATCTTGTAGGCAAAAACGTCTACATCTTCCTCGTCCAATTCTTGCTTGGCCACCTGAAGACGTTCAACTTCGACCACGATTTCAGTGGAGAAGGGTCGATCGAACGGTTCAAGAGTACGGGAGCAGGTCAGCGTCTGAACGCCAGAGATAGAGCCAGTCACAAGCCACTTGTTGTCGCCTTCGGGGCTAACCAGCACCTGAGCTACCAGATCGCCCTTTAGGTGCAGTTCGTCGAAGAGTTCAGGGGCATCGGCATGGGACCAGACCACCTGGCGGTCTTCGGGTTCAGTCAAGGTTTGTGCAATTTCTATTCTCACAGTGAGCGCAAATTTAGTAAATCACGGTATTTAAGTCAACATAGGGTATCATCGCAATAACGCTGGATATCCAGCAGAACCTTGCGGAATTCTTCCATCAAGGCCGGATGGGACTCAAAAATCACCTTGAAATTCTCTTCCTTAGCGGCATCTTCCAGCTTCTTCGCCATAAGGGAGACCTTGTCGGCCCCCACGTTCACCAGGCAAGACTTCAAGGCATGAACCTTGACCCGGTAGTTGGCCCAGTCAGACTTTTCGTAATACTCCTGGAGGTAGTAGTCAAAATGTTCGTCGGGCAAGGACTGCAACACTTCCTTGTACAGTCCCCTGTCATTAACGCAAAGGGCCAGCCCCTTCTCGAAATCGATCAACACCGATTCCGTTTTCACCTCAGGTTTCGCAACATCCGCCTCGTCTGACTTCATGTGGACCATCTCTGCCGGAAGGTGCCGCAGGAGCACCTTTTCTAGCAGGGAGCCGCGGACAGGCTTCGCCAGGAAGTCATCGAAGCCGCGAGCCAGGTACATCTCCTGGGCTCCCGACATGGCATTGGCCGTCAGCGCCACCACCTTGGCTTCAGCGGACTTGTTATTGGACTTCGCCTTCAACCGTTCCAAAGTTTCCACGCCATCCATCTGGGGCATCATATGGTCCATCAAGATAACCTGGTAGCAGTTTTCTTCTACTTTATTCAAACACTCCTGACCGCTCTCCACGCAGTCAATCTGCATCCTGGAATTTTTCAGCAGTCCCCTAACCACCATCAGGTTCATGCGGTTATCATCAACCACAAGAATCTTCGCCTCAGGCGCCTCGAAGCATTCCTGGAATACGCCTACAGACTTTTGCCCATCTGCATTTTCAAGGTCTGCGTTTCCTATGGCGGCCCCATCCACCACATCCTGGGACAGCACAAAATAGAACTCGGAGCCCTTGCCGTATTCGCTCTTGATCTGGAGAGAACTCCCCATCAGTTCAAGCAACTTCTCGGTAATGGAAAGTCCAAGGCCGGTCCCTTCGATGCCACGGTTACGGGTTTCTTCCAGTCGCTTGAAGGATTCCAGCAAGCGCGGTTTGTCTTCTTCGCGAACACCGACGCCCGTGTCCTTGACCGACACATAAAGTTTGCATTTCGAGTCTGCGGTCTCGCCCCAGACCTTCAATGTCACGGAACCCTTAGGCGTATACTTCACCGCATTGGTCAGCAAGTTCATGATAATCTGGCGCAGGCGGAAATCATCGCCCACCAACACCGACGGCAAATCAGGAGAAATCTCGGTCTTTAATTCCAGACCACGTTCTTCCACCTTCGTCGCAATCATGGTCTTCAAGTCGGCCAGGACGTTAGACAGTCTGTATTCCACCGGGACGATGTTCATCTTGCCGCTTTCAATTTTAGAGAAATCAAGGACGTCGTTCACCAGAGACAACAGCATGTTTCCTGCCAGCTTGATATTCCGGGCGTACTCCGCAATTTCTTCGGGCGTACCACCGCGCAGGATCATCTCGTCCATGCCAAGCACCGCATTGATCGGCGTACGGATTTCATGGCTCATGCTGGCCAGGAAGTCGCTCTTGGCGTTGTTGGCCTTTTCGGCTTCGCGCTTCAGCAGTTCCTGGGTCTTGTAGGCTTCCTGGAGGGCGGCCTGTTCATCGTAATAGATGTTCTTCTGGTAGAGTACCGTAACCACCACCGTTATGCCCACCACAAAGGTGGAGGCCACCGTACTGATGTAGGTGTCGGCCATGTTCGTAAAAAGGTAGACGAAATCGGGGCGGTAATAGCCAATGCCATAGCTGGCTCCATCTAGAACAAAGGCGATTGCCATGGCGATGTACATGCGGCGCCCCTTCAGGGCAAAGGCGATATAGAAGAATTCGTAAACGAACCAGCTGTTCACGCCGCTACTCACACCTCCAGCCGAAAGCCAGACAATAGGCATGGCCACCAGAATACAGGCAATCAGGATCCAGAACCCAAGATCTTCGTGCCCCGTCTTACGTGCCACCACCGAAATAACCATCATGGCAAGGACAACCGAAGCCACCGCCATGATTCCCGCAAAACTGACTGACGCAGCAAGGCAAATCAGCAAACCGCAAGTGGTACCGATAATACCAGTCACCACGAACATGGTGTTGGTTCGCTGTTCCAGCGGCACACTGTGGTCATAGACATAACGTTCCGTCGAGAAGATAAACGCAGACCAGTAAAAAGCGGCAGCCGCCAAGCTGAGCGCAAAGACCGTATAATCAAGACGGGACGAGCCCAAGAATCCGGGGAACAGTTCCGACACGGCGCTGAACATGACCACCGTTGAAAAGCCCAGCAAAGCAAAACGATACTTGCGGTGATAATCCCTATCGGAGCGGACCCACTTGTAAACCAGCAAACAAACTACCACAGCGGCCATCACGTAGGTAAACGTCAGATGCAACCCAAAGAGAACACTTGGAACCAGGTCAAACCGGTTGAATCCCTCTGGACGAGCCGCAAAGCTCAACATGATTTCCTTAAAAGGATTGATAATCCAGCAGACCGCATCAAGGCTAACCAGTATCAGGAGCAACTTATTTACATAGGGCACAAAAGGCCGGTCAGCCAGTTCCACAAGATGGAACGTAAATGCCACCACGCAAACCAACATGGACATCACACATATGTAATGCAAACTGGTAAAACAGGAGTAGGAAAAATACTCCACACTCATAACGCTTGCCAAATAAGTCAAGACAACCAAAGAACAGAAAGTACAGGTAACACCCAGCAGTCTACCTGCCGGTCCGCCTTTCTTAAACGATAGCACGGCCCCCAGTATGTCGAGCCCCATAAAGCCAAGGGCCGTTACCAGAAAGCCAATCTGGAACATCGTCATAAATACCTCAAATACTCCTTACAGAGGTAGATATAACATTTTTACACCGCGTTGTAAGTTTTTCTTAAGAAAAAAGCGTCATAAAACAAGAAGCCCGCGACAACCATCGCGAGCTTTTTTCGTAAAGCCTCTAGCCACGTAGTGGCGACCTCATACCTCAAAGGCCAAAGGCCGCCCTCAAAGCGCGGCGACCTGATTACAGGTCGACCACTTCAGTCCAGCCGAACGGGTCTTCTGCTTCACCGAACTGGATAGCGGTGTACTTGGTGAAGAGTTCGGTGCAGACAGGACCCGGGTTTACGCCGTCACCATAGGTGAAGGTCTTGTTTGCAACGGGGTCCACGATCTTCTTGATCGGGGTAATCACAGCTGCGGTACCGCATTCAGCTGCTTCGCTGAAGTCAGCCAGTTCTTCGAAAGCCACCGGACGCTTTTCAACAGTGTAGCCCAGGTATTCGGCCAGCTGCTGCAGGCTCTTGTTGGTGATAGACGGCAAGATGGATTCGGACTTCGGGGTAATGTAGGACTTGCCCTTGATACCGAAGAAGTTTGCCGGACCGCATTCGTCGATGTACTTCTTTTCCTTGGCATCCAGATAGATGGTGCTGGAGTAGCCCAGCTTCTTGGCTTCTGCAAGAGACTGGAGGGAAGCAGCATAGTTACCGCCAACCTTCACAGTACCGGTACCCTGAGGAGCGGCGCGGTCGTAGTTACGGCTGATCATCATGTCAACGGGCTTGAAGCCGTCCTTGAAGTAGGGGCCAACCGGGCAGACGAACATCATGAACAGGTATTCGTCAGAAGGCTTCACGCCAACTTCTGCGCCAGTACCGATGAGGAGCGGACGGATGTAAAGGGTTGCGCCATGGCCGTACGGCGGAACGAAGCGAGCGTTCAGCTTGGTCACCAGGTGAGCCATTTCGCGGAAAAGTTCGATAGGCGGAACAGCCATGAGGACGCGGTTTGCAGTGCTCTGCATGCGCTTTGCGTTTTCATCCACGCGGAACAGACGGACCTTGCCATCCTTGCCGGTGTAAGCCTTCAGGCCTTCGAAACCTTCCTGACCGTAGTGGAGGCAGGTAGCGGCCATGTGGATGCTGATGTTCTTGTCGGAGGAAACTTCAATCTTGCCCCACTGACCATTGCGGTAGTAGCAACGAACGTTGTAATCGGTGTCGGAGTAACCGAAGGGGAGAGTCTTCCAATCGACATTATTCAAATCAATCTGCATATTTGCGACCTTTTATAAGGCGTCACAAGGCGCCAGAGTTAAAAATTTCTGTTTGAAATTTATAAAAGTTCACGTAATCGGCAACAAAAAATCATAAAAACCCTGTGATTTTTATGGCAAAACATTCAAGGGATACAAGTCGAAGGCTTTCAAATTCAACCCAAAGCCAAGGGCTTCATCGATTTAGCCTGTTTATGCTGATTTTACCCATAAATTGCCGAAAAGAATCGCATTTATAGGTAAAAATTCACGCTAAAGAAGAAAATTCTTGTAAAACACTCTTGGAAAGCCCCTGAATAAGGCCGTTTTTGGCCAAAAATACAGTTCATTTGCCCGAAAACGCCTCGTTTCATCACGCACAAACTAAAATCCTACCTATAAACACCAAAATTTTGGGAAATTTATAGGTAATTTCTTAAAAACCTAGGACCTTTCAGCATGTATTTTTTCAAAATCCTCACGGATCTGTTTAACTTCAGCGATCAGCTGTTCCTTGCTCGGCATGTAAAGTTTGAACTCACTTGCTAGAATGGTCTCGTTATCTTCGGGCAAGGTCATCTTCAAGGAGAATTCTTCTTTGCCTTGCGATAAAGGCAAAACCGTTTCCAAGTTCCAACAAGAAACGCTGCAGGTGATTGATGATGGCTGTTTCAAGATCCCTCTCGTAATATTCAGGGTTTCGTTCCAAGCCCAGGAATTCCAAGACCATGGGATCCTTGATAACTTCCTGAGGTGTGTCGGAACTCATCAAGAGACGTTCATAAAGCTGAGAATGAATCTGGCGTTCTAGTTCACGGCTGGTCCAGGCGTTATTGATCGTTTCCAGTTCATAATATTCACGTTTTTCAGGATCATCAATCTTAATCAAACCTCGATATTGCGTCCAGTTCAATTGCGAACGCACTGCGTTCGCAATTGGATACAGGGTATAAAAACGCCTGCACATTTCCAACTGACGCACAGAAAATCCGCTGCCATACTCCGGTTCCAGCTCCTTGGAAAGGTTTTTCAAGAGAAACGAACCATAATCAGCCCGTTTCTTGCCTTTCTGTTCCTCTACTTGAATGCGCCGCCCGATGTTCCAATACATTTGAACGCGGCAAAAATCTACGCTACGGACAGCATTCCTACGAGACTGCTCAATGATTCCGCGAATATCAAGAACAAAGCTCTTGTTAATAGTTTCAACACTTTTCTTTGTCATAAAGACCTCCTGCAATTAGGCATAGTTCAACACAGTTGTGCCATCGAATTTTCGACTTTTTCCTCAAATGTCGCCATAGTTTTATCCAGGCGGGAACGCCCCCGCAATAGCGCAGGGCGTTTTCGCCCTACATACTATAACACGTTTTGAACGTTGTAAAAATGGGAATCCTCTAGCTCTTTCAAAAAAAATGAAACCAATACTATTGATTCTTATTTTTCAATTTCTCTTTTACAAGCGAAAACATGGAGTTCATACTATTTAATAACGACTCGATTTCATTCGATTCCATTTACCGGAAAGATTTGCGATCGTCCAGCATCAATTTCTTGTCAATATCAAGATGACGGCAGTCTTCGTTTTGCTCCATTTTCTAAGATACCCTCTGATTGCAACTACTCAGCTAAAATAAATTCAATAAAAAAAGGGAATACTAAAAAGTTGCAGAAAAAAGAGTCCTATTTCGTCAATGGCACCCATCCCATTAAGAGCTCATCAAATGTCGTTATAGAGAACAAACAACCAATACTTCAACTAAAAGGAGTACGTTAAATAAAACTGCTAAATTAAAATTTGAGATTTTTGCCTATTCAAATTGGGTGACAATATCCAAGGCGCCACCTCGGCCATACTGATCCATATAGGTCAATTTCCACTGGACAGGATTTTCAGGGACCTTGTCAGAAATGTTGATTAGACGATAGGAAAACACCTTTGCATCTTCGGGGATTTTCCAGCCTTCACAAAGTCCAGCCATCATATCCGTTACATAAGAAGTTGACACTACTCCGCAGCCAAAATCATTAATCTCTGCTGTAATCGTTTGGTTGGAGATATCAAGTCCTCTATCTGGAGCATATTTCAGTTCACTGTAATATTCTACCATAAGTTTGTTGTAAGAAGACTTTTCACCTTGACCGGCCTCATAAATGTGCGCCTTCACGGCGTCCAACTCTTCCTTCGGGAATAAAGCCGAATAGTATTCCCGAGAATCCCCACGTCCCTTGATTCCTTGGCCATCGCGATAAAGTACAATTCCTTCAGGCAATCCATCCGCTTGCAATTGATAATTTCCTTCAAAATGAAATAAAGTTGAGCAAGGCTCGGCAGGTAAAACAGAGAGTTGTTCCAAGAAGCCATCCCTATCAAACTCGGGAATGTCTGCAAACGGAATGAATGTTGTAAGCGCGCTATCGCCAAAGTTTATATCCACCAGTCGCGTAATATTTGTACTGGCGTGGAAGTACTCACTATAGGCGCCGTCCTTGTCTCTTGCGCTAACGCCAAGAATCCCATAACTTTGCGGGATACGAATTTCACCACCATCATAGGCAATACAGGAACGTTGTTCACAAAGAAACTTTCCTTCAGCTTCAAAGCGGCATTCGTCTCCGTTGAAGTACCCGGTGTCCAAGGACATGTCTGCGCGGGGATACAGGAATCGATAAATGGTCAGACGAGAGGAATCCACCATATCTTCACGCAACCAGACGAAGCTGCTGGATGAATTCGCTACAGGCTCAAGGTTCGATGCCGACGAAAGGACCACACTGCTACTGGATTCTTCGACTTCGGCGGAGCCTTCGCTCAGAATGACGCTGGAGGAACTGCCCGCCCCCTCGTCCGTAGCGCTGGAGCCATTATCGTCGCCGCAGGCAATAAGCATTGTTGCCACGAACAACAGCATAGCGAGCTGAGCGACACGCGGTTTTGCGCTCAGAATAGTTCGCAGGCGGCCTATATTCATATGTTCTCCTAATTTATTCCCTTTTCTCAAAAAAAATATAGTCAAAAAACACAGACTGTCATAATTTGACTTTTGCAATTTGTATATTTATCCCAGCCGGAAACGCCGGTTTTTATTACATCCCCCGACAGGGGCCCGCGAGTTTCCTCGCATCATGGGAAATGCGTTCCTCGGAGTTTCCGATGGAAAATCAACCGGAAAAAGCGCCTGAAAAAGGCGAAATCATCGCCTACCATGCCGATGGTGAATTGCATCTTGATGTCCGTCTCGAAAACGAAACCGTATGGCTGACACAGGCTCAAATTGCAGAGCTATTTGGCACAAAACGGCCCGCAATTACAAAACACTTAAAAAACATCTACGCATCTCAGGAACTAGATGAACATAGCACATGTTCCGTTTTGGAACATATGGGTAATGCAAGCCAACAGGTTTACGAAACGAAATACTACAATCTTGATGCGATATTATCCGTCGGATATAGGGTAAACAGCAAAAATGCAACCCTTTTTCGTCGCTGGGCAAACCAAGTCCTTAAAAACCACCTTCTCAAAGGCTACAGCATCAACCAGCGTTTGATGCTTTCCGAGCAACGCATTGACCAGCAGCTAGTCAATCACGAGAACCATCTACAATCTCACGACAATCGGCTTGATGCTCTCGAAAAGCAAGTAGATTTCTTTGTCAAGCTAAACACGCCTCCCACAGAAGGCGCAATTCCTGCGAAATCCTGGTGGTGCGGCTACGAATTCGCAGCCCAGCTCGTCCGTTCAGCAAAACAAGAAATCATTATCATCGATCCCTATGCAGACGACAGGACTCTACGACTCCCGGCAAAATCTATTAAACCGTCAAAACCCCACCGTACAGGTCCTGAATATTCGAGATGTTCACGACCGTTTTATCATCGTCGACGACATAGTCTATCACGTAGGAGCATCCATAAAGGATTTGGGCAACAAATTGACCGCATTTTCTGTTTTAGAATTTTTGACGAAAGAGCAATTGCTGAACATGATTCCTCTACAATCAACTTGATTTGCCGGGGGCGTTGCGGGGGAGCCCCCCCCCCCTAAAAAATCACATTTTTCTTACAAACAAATATTGTAATACGATTTGTGAAAAAGACGAACATTTTTTTGCCGTTTTTGGGCTGTTTTTGTGTTCGCGGAAGTCCCCTCCTACCTTGCGAGTGGGGTCAAAAAAAACTAAATTGCCCCCGGTTAAACTAATTTTTCAACAGGACACGAAAAATGAACTACAATCCTCTCGCAGTTGCCTTGAACGCCGAACTTTCCGCAAACGGCTGCAAGGTCCTCGATATGCTCTCTGAACAGGGCAAGGCCATTTTCTTCCCCCGCAAGGGTATTCTTGGCCAGGGTGCCGAAGCTAAGGGCTCCGACATCAACGCTACCATCGGTACCGCTCTCGAAGACGACGGTTCTCCGCTGGTTCTGGATTGCGTTCTCAAGTCCCTGAACCTCCCCAAGAACTCCTTCCTCTACGCCCCCAGCTTCGGTAATCCGGACCTGCGTAAGGCATGGAAGGAACAGGTCATCAAGAAGAACCCCACCCTCGCTTCCAAGCAGTTCAGCAACCCGGTGGTCACCTGCGCTCTGACCCACGCTATCAGCTGCGCCGGCTACCTCTTCCTGGACGCCGGTGACGAAGTCATCATTCCGGACCTGTACTGGGACAACTACGAACTGGTTTTTGAAAACGCCCGCGGCGCAAAAATCAAGACTTTCAATACCTTCAAGAACGGTGGTTTCGACACCGAAGCTCTCAAGGCAGCCCTCGCTGCAGGCAAGAGCGACAAGAAGGTCGTGCTCCTGAACTTCCCCAACAACCCCACCGGCTATACCGCTACCGAAACCGAAGCCGTGGAAATCGCAAAGATCCTTACCGAATGCGCAGCTGCAGGTAACAAGGTTGTGGCTCTGATGGACGACGCATACTTCGGACTGGTTTACGAAGATGGCGTCACCCGCGAATCCCTCTTTACAAAGATTGTAGACGCACACGAAAACCTCCTGGCTGTGAAGCTGGACGGTCCTACCAAGGAAGACTACGTCTGGGGTTTCCGCGTTGGTTTCATGAGCTTCGGCTTCAAGGGTGCAACTGAAGCACAGCTGAAGGCTCTGGAAGACAAGGCCGCCGGTACTGTCCGTGGCAACATCTCTAACGGCCCGTCCATCAGCCAGAAGATTCTTCTCGCCGCCTACCAGTCTGCAGAATACGATGCACAGAAGGCTGAAAAGTACGCAACCCTCAAGAAGCGCTACGATATCATCAAGGAAGTCCTCGCTTCCCATCCGGAATACGCAGAAGCCTTCGAAGCCATGCCCTTCAACAGCGGTTACTTCATGTGCGTAAAGCCCAAGGGCGTCGACGCCGAAGAACTCCGCCAGAAGCTCATCAAGGATTACAGCACCGGCACCATCATGCTGAGTGGTCTTATCCGTCTGGCCTTCTCCGCAGTGCCTACCGAAAAGCTCGGCAAGCTCTTCGACAACATCTACAAGGCTGTGAAGGACCTGCAGAAGTAAGAGCGAAGCCATGAGGCTTTGAGGTATGAGGTCGGGCCTTCGGCCCTTTGAGGTTAGAGTCCGACTTCATTGCTTTAGTTTCATGGCATGGATTTTGCATAAGTACTTTGTGTTAGCTATCTTTGCAAAACACATTTTACGATGAACAAAAAGGTTTTGGCAAGAGGCCTCGCCCCTCAAAGCGAGCATCGCGAGCGACCTCACACCTCAAACCTCACACTGGAGGATCAATGTCCGACAACGCAATACTGAACTACAACGGAAAGAGCTTCGAGCTCCCCGTCTGTGAAGGTACTGAGAACGAACACGGTCTCGACATCAGCAAGCTCCGCAAGGAATCTGGCCTTGTAACGCTTGACTACGGTTACCTGAACACCGGTAGCACCAAGAGCTCTATCACCTACGTGAATGGTGAACAGGGCATTCTCCGCTATCGCGGTTACGCCATCGAAGACTTGGCTGAAAAGGCCACCTTCCCGGAAACTGCATGGCTCCTGATTTACGGCGAACTGCCCACATCTCAGCAGCTGTCCCATTTCCGCACCTTGCTGACCGAAAACGCACTCCTCCACGAAAACCTGCTGAGCTTCTTCCGTCAGATGCCGCCTAACGCCCACCCCATGGGTATCCTTAGCTCCATCGTGAACGCCGTGGGCTTGTTCACCCCCCGCTTCTACGACGACGAAAACATCGCCAGCGCTTTCGAACTCACAACCGCAGGTCTTATTTCCAAGATCCGCACCATTGCAGCCTTCTCCTACAAGGCTAGCATCGGTGAACCGTTTGTGTACCCGGAAGCAGAACGCAGCTATTGCAGTAACTTCCTGAACATGATGTTCAGCAGTAAGGCTCGTCCTTACCACCCGGATCCGATTATGGAAAAGGCTCTGAACACCTTGCTCATCGTTCACGCCGACCACGAACAGAACTGCTCCACTTCTACCGTGCGTATGGTGGGCAGCTCCCAGGCTAACCTTTACGCTTCTATCTGCGCAGGCATTTGCGCCCTGTGGGGTCCCCTCCACGGCGGTGCTAACCAGGCTGTGCTTGAAACTTTGCTCCGCATCCAGGAAAGCGGCATGACCATCGACCAGGTCATGGCCAAGGCCAAGGACAAGAACGACCCGTTCCGTCTTTCCGGTTTCGGTCATCGCGTCTACAAGAGCTACGACCCTCGCGCCAAGGTTCTTAAGAAGCTGATGTACCAGGTCTTCGAACGCGAACACGTTCACGACCCGCTGCTGGACATCGCCCTGAAGCTTGAAGAAGCCGCCCTGAAGGATGAATACTTCATCGAACGTAAGCTGTACCCCAACGTGGACTTCTACTCCGGTATTCTGTACCGCGCCATGGGCATCCCCACCGACATGCTGACAGTGATGTTCGCTATCGGTCGTCTGCCCGGCTGGATTGCCCACTGGAAGGAAATGCACGACGATCCCAACTCCAAGATTAACCGTCCCCGCCAGATTTACACTGGTTTCAACGCAAGACCTTGGGTGGACCGCGAAGCTCGCTAAAAACGTTGCAACAGCACCCTTATCAAAAAGCTGCAGTTTATTAAGCTGCGGCTTTTTTTTATTTTGAGATTATCAGCCAAGAAAATGAAGATGAAAATTTTATCCCTTATATCAACAATCGCCCTTTGCGTATTGGCAGGCTGTTCCGACGACAGTTCATCCCCGTCAAACAGCACCAACGGCAACAATATTGAAAACTCCTGCACGGAATCCCCCATGACGGTGGAAGTAATGAAAACCCTTCTTGAAAGTTTCAAATTTTCCACCACAACACCGGGCGTAGAAACCCTTGACGCAGAAACTCCCATGTATAAGGTTTCTCACAAGGAATTCAATACCGCCATGTGCGACACCACCTACCCAGCCATCATGCAGGCTGCCGGATGGACAGAAGAGGCTTCAGAATCCGTAGGCTCAGGAAACTTCGTTTCATTCGTGGGCTACCGCTACATCAAGAAATATGGTTGTACCGACATAGCCGTCTCCTTCATATGCCGGGACGGCATCGAAACCGGGACCACAAACTTTTATGTAGAATACCTGAAGAACGCACGCAAGGAACATTTATTCGTAGGAACATACGAATAAGCACTGCAAAATACAATTCTTGAAAAGAAAATCCGAGCTTTTGCAGCCCGGATTTTTTATTTAAAGTTCTTCCGAAACCGTGAAATTTACCGCAATCTTCTCAGGCCCTTGGGCATGGGAACTTCCTTCCCGTCTTCCTGCAGCAGGTAGATGTTGTCGAGGCTGATGAAACCCTTGCCACTCCAGCGGGCACGGAAGGCGAAGTTCTTGATTTGCCTCGGATCCAGCTGGGGAACGTTCTTGCCCCAACCTTCCTGGCTCATGTTTTCCCAGATGAGGGTGTCACGGACCCAGTTGCCGCGGGTGTTTTTCAGACGGACCATAAACTCGTCGTAATCCTTCACCTGTTCCGACATAATCTGCAGTTCGATGTAACCGTCGGGATTGTTGTGGTTGGTGGAGTAATCGAAGACAATGCCCACGGAGTTCTTCACTTCGGGAGGCAGCACATAGTAAGCGCCGGAGTAGTTGGGCCAACCCAGTTCAGGAGGTTGCTCAATAATCCAGTCATGACGGATATAACCACCCAGGGGCGGATTGCCGTTATAGACCTTGGCGTCCATGGAAGTGGCGTTATCGCCATTCACCACGGGGAACCAATCCACGGCATCAATACCGTTGTCGAAGTTCTGCATGCAGCTGGTGGTGCGGTAGGCGCCGCGGACACGGAAGGGAATTTTTTGCACAACTTTCTTGCCGCCAAGACCTGTAACCGTCAATTCCATTTCCGGAAGCTTTTCCGTTGCGGCGGTAATCTTTGCAGTTTCCGGCACAGGGACCTTCACATGGAAGCTTTCGATGGACGCGTTCCACTTGCCGTCATCGGGCGTAATATTCACCGTCTTGGAACCGCCCTTGGGGCCAAAATCAGGAATCTTAATGGATGCGCCAGTAATTTCACCATCCTGCTGGGAGACTGTCCCAAACAAGTCCAGGGTATCGCCACGCATCATGACCTTCTTTTCAAGAGCTGCGGCAAGGACTACAGGCGTTGCGGCATTCTTTGCGGAGGCCTTGTCAGCCCCAACAACGCGGGGATTGATTTGCACCACCGCCATACCGAAAGGAGGAATCATAACATCGCGGGACTTTGCCGGATTCAGGCGGCGGCCACTGGGCCCCATTTTCGGATAGGGATAGGCATTCTTGCCATCACCAATCCACTTGAACTGATCCTCGCCAAACACGTCCACTTCAATGCGGGAATTTTCCTTCTTGGATCCCACGGAAGCGCGATCAATTTGTACAACCTGCGCAACGTCAGACAAATTTGCCAAAAGAACACGGGCCGAGTCGCCAACACCTGCAGCACCCTTCTTCGCCAAGGCATAAGCCACAACTTCAGAATTGGAACTTTCCACAGGAACCACAGCAAAGCCGTCTTCCAGGAACTGCTTGAAAGTCATATACACGCCGTAGTATTCCGCAGTAGGCTCCAGAGATTTCCACTTGTTCCAGGAACCTTCCTTCAGAAGGGCGGTCATACTGATGGTACCCCAAGTATCGTCCGGGCTCTTGAAGAGGTTGCCGAAAGCGTCCCAGGGCAGCACCTGCAAGCGGTCGCCAAAGCGCACCGCATGCTGCGCAAAAATCATGGCCATGGCCGTTGCCTGGGGGTAATCCATCAACAGGCTGTAACCCTGAACGTTGGTGCTGAATTCCGAAAGGAACACCCGACGCTTCTCTTCGCCAGAAGCAGAAGGAACCTTATCCACGCCAGGCAAGTGACGCTTCATCCAAACATCCAGCGTATCCATGTTGGGGCCCACATCCAGCATGGCCTTCAGCATGTCCTTGGCGTTGGCGCCATTGGGAGTCCAGTAAGGATAGTTATGCAAATCCACTGCATCCAGGTAGCGCTTGCCATCGGCAACTTCCGCCTCGCCTACAATGCGGAGGAATTCTTCCATCCAGTACTTTCCATCCAGAATGCCGGCGCCCTTTTGCATCATCTTGTGAGTACTGAGCAGCGGTCCATGCAAAATGATAGTGGGGTCCACCGCCTTCATGGCGCGAGCGTATTCCAAATAACGAGCCGCATAATGGCGGGCAGAAATGGGGCCAGATTCTTCCCATTCGCCGTCCAGTTCGTTACCGATTTCCCACTGCTTAATATTGTAACCCTTCACCTTGTTGGCGTAACGCACCCAGGCGGCAGCCTCCTTGGAAGTGCCCGTACCCGCGTTCACGCAAATCACAGCCTGGGCCGGCTTACCGTCGGCGGATTTCGGCAGCGTTCCCAGATACTTCATGAACTCTTCGAAATGCCAGGGAATGTTGGTCCAGTCGGTACGGGCCTTGTCGCCATTGCGGGTAGACATGGCATACATTTTGTATTCGTTACCAGCCAGCAAATCTTCGCCATTGCTGAACATCTTCATTTCGCGAATCTGCACGCCCTTGCCCGGCAAGTCCTGCAACTTAAAGCGGATCGCCACATAACGAGTGCGCACGGACTTTCCCTTGTACAAAGTTTCCGGGCCAGTCACCTTCACGTTGGCCTCCAACTTCAAATCGTTGGTCAATGCCTGATGCACGCCAGGATACTCCGCATAATCCGTAGTCCAGTATTCATACCGGAAAGCCTTGGGGCGCAAATCGCCCCAGCTAATCTGCAAGGAATCAATATTCTTCTTTTCGGGGAATTCCACCACAATCCAAGGCGGATCATTAGGATCCAGAATCTCGCCCCACCACATGGTTTCCATCTTGCCGTCGGCCAAATGACTGCGACGCACAAAACCGTAATTGTCCTTGGTGGTACCGCGGTAAATGGTTTCGCCCAAGAAACCCGGCGCATACTTGCCTTCTTCTTCCGTAGTAATCCAAAGGCCTGTGCTATCGTACTTGCCAATACCATTCCAGTGGTAATCATTACTCAAGCTGCCGTTAGGGAAGCGGAACAAAGTGTAACCGCCATCCACCAGGGCGTCGGTCATATCGTAATAACGGCTAGGCGGATTCCAGATGGCCAAATCCGCAGACATCATATTATTCTTGTTGATCACCACACCCGGCTTGGTATCATCCACCTTAATCACCGTCTGTGCCGCCTGGGCGGTACCCGCCAATCCAAGAGCAGCAATCATTGCCGCCGACAAAAAAAATTTCTTTTTCATAAAACTTTTCGGATTTTAATTATTTCAGATTTTATAATAACAATCTAAAAATAAATTCTTTAATAAAATCCGAGAAGCCATTATTCGGCAGTTAAAGCAATAGATTTTTGTTCAATCATTTCATCCGATACAGAAGACTTTTCAATTTTTGACAATTCTTCCTTCACAACTTCCGCCAACTTGAATTGAGCAATTTCGTTGCGGCGGTAGTTTCGCATTACGGACTTTACATCCAGCTGGATGCCAACGATTTTGTGGTAAGGTTTAGAATTGTCCATCCGATCGTTTTGTTTATGCGCAATTTACGATTCTGTTCTTTAATTCCTCGTACCATTCTTTCGGGTTTAATTCGCTTTCAAATAAGTCACTACACATTTTATATAGAGAACCATATTTTAAATTTTTCTGAAGAATGGCAATCAACAAGTCCGTTTCCATTGGCGAGATTTTCATACCTGAAATTTCACCGCCGCCATTTCCATAATACGGCTGATTTATTCTCATTCGGAAATCAGAAATTACATTTAGGTGTAAAAAATTTGTTAGGAAGATGCAGTACGCATTTGACTTATTGTTATTGCACAAATACTCCCCTAAATGGCGAGATACTGGTTCCATTTCCATTCTTCGTTGATTTGTTGAATCGGCCAATGTAGCTTCGATTAATAGGTCATGCTTGGGATAATCCTTTGTTGCGGGATATTTATAAACAATATCAGCTTCACCACCACCTGCATGCGTTTTGGGCATCAAATCAGCCTCTAAAGAAAGATTCATATATTTCAGTACATCGCCCTGGCGTTCACTGATTTGATACCATGCAATTGCAAGAACATATTCAAATAGTGTTGGAGCGTCAGCTCCGTCAGTTGTAAGTTTTTGTATTTCCTTATCATTTCTTTCTTTAAATAATTGAAGTAAATGAATAATTTTTTCGGATGTGAATTTTTCGTCGACAAGTTTATTAAATCTTTTATATCGTTCATCATAAACAAGTGTTTTTGCTTGAGAAGCATCAGAAACCTTAACATCAAACAAATTACCGAGCGAATCTAAAATACATGCCTGGTCGACATTTAGGAACGGAGAAATTTCTTTTAAGGATTTCAATTCCTCCAAATTATTTGAGGCTTTAAAAGCTAAATCAAAAAAACGATCGTCAACATTATCAAAGAAAGCCTTAGGAAGTACATCAAATTCTACTATTGAATCTGAATAAATGACAGTGTCGGTTACTTTAAAGTAACGTCGATTTAAATCGGAATAGTCATCTAAAGATCTCTTCGCCTTAAAAAGATGCATTTGTTTAAAAAATTTCGTCTTGAAATCCCTTTCGTTATGACAATCCGTAAATAAATTTGCTCGTAAATGCGCAAAGGGATTGCTTTTTTTTGCCGATTTCAATGAAGAATCAAACAAAAGATTGCGCCAATATGTAGCGACATTTTTCAGTTTAGATTTTTCAAAAAGTTCTATAATAGCTCGGTCAGACATATCGTTTTCTACATAGCATTTTTTCAAAGCCATGTATAACGGATAATACTGGGCATCGTACGCTCTACTTTTTCTGTTCATTCCAATCTGCGTTAATACATCTACATCAACACTGGAGATATTTAGAAAATAGTTTAACGCCGATTTATAATTGTCCATTTTCATAAACACATTGATGATAGCCTTGTCTATCGAAATTGTTTGCTTTCGATGCTTTTCAACAAGATCTTCAATGTCAAGAGTACTTTCTTTATCAATACATAAAGGAAGTAAATATGCAAATTCCTCCCATGTGAGATATCCAAATTTCTTTAAAAATTTACACAGTATGACAAAAGGACGAATTTTTAAATTTGCGTCATAACTTTTCAGCAACTGCAAGAAATAAACAAAACTATCTTTGGGAATCTGCAAAAAATTATCAGTTTCAAAATCACCTTCATTTGATATTTTTAATAGATATCGACCAACCGGCGTTAAATGTCGTTCATCATTTAATAAACCGATGTCTACAAGACCTGATGTTTTTTCTCGCGCATCTTTATCTTTTCTTTCCGCATTACCTTCAATGAAATTTTCTTGTTTCAGAAAATTATAATAGGACTCCTGCAATAATTGGTTTGAATTCCATCGAGCATTTGCGTTACTAGGCAGTTTCCAGAATTGGTCAATCAACTGAAGTTGGCGTTCAATCATAAGATTAAAATTGGCCATTCGGAAGCTTGTAGTTCCTAAACTCCAATAATATGACTTAAAAGCAAAACGATCTTCCATGCTATACCTCATAATTGACAATGAGAACTTCTCTAGTTTTTTTGTTTGTATTTTTTGCGTGATAATTGGAGTTGCTGTAATCCTTATTGAGATCAATCACCGCATATTCTGGATGCTCCAAAAGCCATTTTTCTAGAACCAAATTGTGTAAGCCTTTATGTTCTAAAACATTGGATAACGCAAATTTTACGTTCTTTTCATTAACTTTATTCAATAATGCAAGTAAGAGTGTTTCCTGTTCTTCATTCCAACCGTTCTGTTCGTTATACGAAGCACAGGATATAAGATATGGGGGATCCGCATAAACAAAAGATTCTTCCGTTAGTTCGTCTAAAGAAACTGATGAAAAATCAACACTTTGAAATTCATAATTTCCGGATTGAAGTCTTTCCATGAAAGACTTCAATTTCATTTGCATTTTTTTATTAAAATCCCTCTTGCCAACAGGAAGATTAAACTCTCCCTTTGCATTAAAGCGAACTTGATTGTTGAATGCATAAACAATCAAAACAAATAGTTGTAAAAAAAAGTATGTATCTCTTTTTTTGTTGTTATTGAAAGATTTCTTTAAATCATTAAAACCGGAACGATTGTACTTTGCCAAACCCTGTTGACTATTACATGCGTAAAAATCATAACCATTTTTTGATACTAACGAAAGGTTGTAACAGTCAATTATTTTAAAAATTTGTTCAAACACAACATCGATTGAATTTTCTCTCAATGTTTTTAACAATCCGACAAGTAATTCACATTTGTCATTGAAAATCACTTTCTTACAGTTTATGTTTATTCCAACATTGCACCCACCGCAAAACAGATCTAGGGCAACATCAATTTTCCGAGGGAAAAGCGGAAGCAATTGAGAGAGCAGCTTAAATTTACCTCCGGTATAATTTAATGCGGATGGAATAAGCTCTTTAGAAGGATGGCAAATGCAAAGAAATAAACGTTCTTCATTATCACTAATGTCAGATTTTCCAGCGCTGAACGCCTTATATTCCTCTGAGAAAACCTTTACCTCGCCTTTCTTGCCTAAAATTCTTAATATGTCACTATCGGATATTTTGGCGTTTGAACGATCGTTACCTTTTTCCGCCATATTGTTATACGAAAGAAGGATGTATTTGGCATGAATGTTTTCCACCAAATTTTCAAAAGCTGTTGTCGCATTTTTTGTGCAATAATCGCTTTTCAAATTTGAGCGATCCATTTTTCTTGCAATGCCAGAGACTTCGGGTTTTTCCCACCGAGCTACATTTTCCAATATATGGTAAGCGTCGCAATATTGTCGTGAATTATAAGGCGGATCAACATAGACCAAATCAGCCTCTATCTTTCTCACAAGTTCATTTGTGTCTATGTTATAACAAGAGTTTCTCCTGCTCAATTTTTTTGTAAACGCAGGAACCAACATTTCAAGATGCTTATCGTATGAAACGCCCTTACGGTAGGCATCGTAATGACCGCAAGTATTGGCGATTTTATCCATTGCGTAAAGCAATGAGGTTATTAGTAAAGCTCGTTCTTTCTCATTAATTTGTTTGTTATGGTATTGAATTTCAATATCTTCTCGTATAAAACCGATTTTGCGACAATCATCGATAGAGAAAAAAGTGTTCCCAAAATTATGACTCATGTAATTATCTGGAAATTCAGACAATTCGTTGTACTTGCGAATAATGGATTTTACTTTTTTCCTTGAAAATCTTTGCGGACTAAACCAAGCAATATGGCAAATATGGTTGCTATAAAGAAAATCATTTACAACAAGATCTTTATCTAAAAAGGCCGAAGCAACGGATCCAGTCCCAGCAAAAATATCCGCTACAGTCTTGACATCTCTACATTCATTTTCAACAATCGTTTTTATAAAAGGCAGTAGTTTAAACTTGTTTCCCAAGTAACGTCTATTGTTTATAAAAAACGTTTTTTCTTTCGGCATAGCTTGCCCCTGAGAAAAGGTGAACGAGTTCACCCTCAGTCGGGAGCAAGAAACTGCGATGTCAAAACAAGCAAAGAAAACGCTCGTAAACGCACATGTGGATACACGCACGAATTCCCCGGGCACCGAATGGATACAGTACGCCCAGGGTACAGCATGGCCTATGCAACCATAGGTCAACGAACGTTTGTCTTATTCAATGGTTTTGAAAAGTGTCGAAGTTTTCAGCTGTAGAACAAGAGCAAACTCAGCAAGAGTCGTTCTTGTAGCATACTTCACACACATTTAAAGGAAAAAGGCGTGGAATTGAATGCATCTACCCAACTGAAGGCCTTCGACTGCCCAAAACCAAGTAAACACAAACAACCCACGCCCCAATTGCGTGCCGTAAACACGGCAGCAGATGCAATAGCATCTAAAGGGTCGTTTGCGTACAGGCAGATTTATCAAATATGCATATAGCAAAACGATGCCATCAAGCAAAGCCTGATAGCAAGCGTGAGCGTTCGTCTTGCACCGGGTTTTTGAAAAGTGTCGAAGTTTTCAGTTCGGAACAAGAGCAAAACTCTTTATGTACACGGGGAATATAGATAATCCAGCATGTCAGTAGGTGTCACTCAAATTTTTTCGGCGTCCCTATTGCCCATTTTTACAAAATTGGTTATATTTTGTTCACTAGAACATTTGTGCATTAAATTTGTGTTTTTATATCCAGCTTGTAACACAAAGGAGTAAATATGAGCAAGATTGAAGTTATGAATACCGAATATATTGGAGAATGGGAATCAATCTATAATCCAAATTTTAATTATACCGAATTCGGTACAATTAAAAATGCCGCCGGTTCCAACAATTTCGTTCTATCAACAAAACAGTGGATTCTCCAGACCAACGCAATCGGAATTATTGCTAAATCCGGAAGATACGGAGGAATCTACGCGCACCGCGATATCGCATACCATTTCGGAATGTGGATTAGTCCCAAATTTCAATTACTCATGGTAAAAGAATATCAGCGTCTCAAAGCAGCGGAGTGGCGCACTGCCAACCCTACACTACCGGGGAACGTCCGTGATTACGCGACGGTCAACCAACTGATTTGCCTCAGCAACATGGAATCGTTAAACTCCGTCTTGATCAACGAGGGTGTAACGCAAAGCGAACGCATAACAGAGCTGAACCAGATTGCAATTTCGCAGATGACAGTTTTGGAAAGTATCGGGCAAAACAAATTGCTGAAGTGAATTTTGTGTTTTTATATCCAGCTTGTAACACAAAGGAATAAATATGGAAGAGAAGAATGAAATCATCGTGTATCAGCCCGAGGGCGGCGAATTTCACATTGAAGCGCGTTTGGATCAAGATACTGTATGGCTAAATCGCCAACAAATGGCAGTTCTATTCGGTAGAGATGTCAAAACAATTGGAAAGCATATTAATAACGCCTTGAAGGAAGAATTGCGAGGACTTCCAACTGTCGCAAATTTTGCGACAGTTCAAGAAGAAGGTGGGAGAAAAGTCTCAAGAAATGTTGAGCATTACACTCTTGACATGATTTTATCTGTAGGTTATCGGGTTAAATCGCAAAATGGTATTTTATTTCGCCAATGGGCCAACCAGGTTCTCAAGGAACATCTTCTGCGCGGAGCAAGTGTAAACCAACGCTTTATGCTGACTGAAGAACGAGTTGACAGGCAACTGATTAATCACGAAAAACGTTTGGACGAACTTGACACAAAAGGCATGGAAACGAGCTCTCGCCTAGCCACTCTCGAAAAGCAGGTGGACTTTTTCGTCAAGGCAAACCTACCTCCCAGTGAGGGCATCCTGAATGCAAAATCCTGGTGGAGTGGGTATGAATTTGCCTGCCAGCTGGTGCGTTCCGCAAAGGAAGAAATCATCGTCATTGATCCTTTCGCAGATGATGTCGCACTCTCACTTGTTGCCAAGAAGTCTGCGGGTGTAAATGCGTTTGTCTATTCCGGGCATGTAAACCGACATCTGCGAGAGGAAGAAGAACGACTGAATCGTCAATTCCCAACTGTTAAACTCGAAGGCATGCAGAATGTTCATGACAGGTTCATCATTGTGGACGAGACGGTTTATCACATCGGTTCATCCATCAACGAACTCGGGAAAAAATTGACCGCATTCTCCGTGCTGAATTTCGTTTCAAAGCAGCAACTGCTGGAAATGGTGTCGCAGGCGTCTGGAAAGAAGAACTGCTAATTTTTTTGGGGGGGCGAATTCGACCCCTATTAATGGAAACTATAGAGATATTGCGTTTGTAATAAATGTGGCGAATTCGCCATATTTTAAAGAGGTCGAATTTGACAACTTTATGAAGATTTATCGCAATGTTACTGATTTCCGTTATATTAACAAATTCTTGACGCGTTCTAAAATCACGTTAAACCCATTGAATTCGAGGAGTTTAAATGGGTCTTAATCAATTGTGACACAAGATAGGAGGCAATCATTTCTTTGAAGTTAAGAATCACAGGACGCGGGGGTCCGAAATTTTCGCAGCCTTTGACTTTGTCGCCATACTGTACTTTTCAGAAATCAAGGCAATCTCGGGGACATCGTGATAGAAAAAATATCGAACGAGAACAGTCTCGTTGTGTAAGATTCCGTTTTTTACGTTGTTGCAAAGCGTTTAGAAATTCTCAACGAAACATTTGAAGATCCGCCCTCCATATTTTCACAACCTATGGATTTAGCGTATTTTCATAAGAGGTAATTACCAAAACATTGGGTGCGAATATGAATAAGAAAATCGAGGCATCATCAACATGTGTGGAAGCATTTAGGCAGCCTTGCTAGATGATTCTCTCGATTCCGATTCCCATTCGTAGGCTATCTGTACATCTACATAGGAACAGCTCAGCATTATCAGCGACAGCATGTTGTTCATGTTCCTGAAGCCATAGGCAGTCCGTATCAGTAGCTTTATCTTGTTGTTCGTCGCCTCGATCCTTGCGTTTGACACGCCCAGCCTGATTGTGTTGAG
>NZ_FQWP01000011.1:0-113640 GCF_900129715.1 Fibrobacter sp. UWH9
ACAAGGCAAGCACTTTCGCTGCTGGGCAATACACGCAATTTTTTCTCGATTTCCGGCAGCAAGGACTCGTACTTTGCCATGTCGAAAGCATACTTCATGGTAATCGCACCAATGGCAGCCTCGGCATTGTCGTGGGCAAGGCATATCTCATCGTCAAGTTCCGCCAGGTTCACGAAAGCGAACTCAAAGTGCGGAACGCGTCCGTTGTACATGGCGTGAATGTTCCTGTACTGAGCGAGAGGGTCCCAGGGGTCAGTTCCGTTATAAACAACGATAGCCTTCGTAGGCAGCCAAGGATATTTAGCATTACCCTTGTCCACCATCACGTTGATGGCGTAACGGCCAATCTGCGACATGATCCCGTTGCTTGGCGAGGACTTGTGTTCAAGCAGTAGGCCAAAACGCATTTCACCACCGGCGAGGGCCTTCACCTTGAAGGCGAGATCCGCTTCGCCCCGCTCGCCCACCTCGTCGAACGCTTCGGGAATTTCTTCAAGGGTATCCAGGTCCACTTCGGCGAGGATGTCGGCCAGGTTCTTGTTAGTCCTTGACGCCATCTCGAAAAGAGCCTTTGCGGGAAGGCAAAATCGCCACCAATCCTATACACGCTTTTTTGCGGAAAATGGATCCCGATTTTTTGAAAAATGATTGTAAAATTTTTTAGTACGAACAAAGACGCGCTGTCATCCCGGCCTTTGCGATTGTCATCCGCGTGAATCGGAGCTTTGCATTTTGCGGAAGCGCTGTCATCTGCGTGAAACGGTGCTTTGCAATTTGTCGGCTACTTTTACGCATTTTACAGGAGGCTTTCGCAAGGTCACCGAGCCTGCCGAGGTGCCCTTCGACACCTCCTCAAAGAGGACAACTCAACTAGGCCACTGATGTGGCGAGTTTCGTATAGCTCAGGGATATGGGAATGCCGACTCAGAGACATCGCTTACGCGGTGAAGGCTCTGGTTCGGGAATGTCGATGCCGAAACAAGTTCGGCATGATGTACGAAAAAAAAGACCCCGGGTGGATCCGGGGTGACTGAGGAGGCTATTTGTAAATAAATTAAGCCTTTTTATCCATTTCAGGATTGTAGAGGCAGCCGAATTCGCCATCGTATTCAGTGGCTTCGGGGCCACCATCGGTGCCACCGGACTCCATGAGAACGGTCTCGATTTTCATTTCTACAACGTCCATCTTGGGAGCGACATATTCTTTCTTAAACATTTTTTGACACCTTACTTGATGATGACCTTCTGGCCGTTGTTGTAGTAGGTTCCCTTGACGGTGGGCTTCTTGTTCAGTTTGCGGCCCTTGAGATCAAACCAGAGGTTCTTATCGGTAGAAATTACACCGGTGCGGGTGTTCATCTGAGCGATGGCGGTGATTTCTTCGTTGCCATTTTCGTCCTTATCGATGAACTTGACAGTAATGACTTCCGGCAGATCTTCGTCAGAGATGGAAGCGACGGATGTTTCGCCATCCGGAGAAGGCTTGCCTTCCTTGTTGAAGCCATTTTTGTTGTAAACTAAGTAAGCACGCATGGGCGGAACGGAAGCATTGTCACCAGCCTTCACAAAAGAGCCTGCTTTGACAACAACTTTTCCCTGATCATCCTTTTTTTCTGCAGAAGCAAAGCCATAAACGCCAGCCTTAGTATCTGCAGTAAATTGAATTTTTTCATATGTTCCCATGAAATTCCAAGTACCATTCAAAGAACCGGCATCAAAGCTATACTTGCTTTCTACAAATTTATCTGTTTCAGCATCATAGTTCTTTTTAAGTGTGTAGGAGCAGCCATTACTATTGGCAAAACTCATATAAGCATAATGAATTCCGTTCTCGTAACCTTGAGAAAGAACGGGCTTTGCAATATAAGGTTGATGAGCAGCAATTTCGGTGGTCTCTTCCGCAGCAACAAAAGAAGAACCGTTATAGCTAACAATTTTATAAAACTTAAATGGAATCTGATTTTGTCCATATTCAGTTTTATCAATGCAGCTAGTCTTGAAACTAAAAGGGAAAACTACAGTGGAATATCTAGGATTGTCAAAATACAAAGTGAACTTTCGGTCATAGGTAATGGAAGCTACAGCGATATCCTCGGGAATCTTGATCGCGTCCAGGCGGGTTTCACCATCACCATCAATCGTTGCAACATTTTCATTACCATTAGGGCTTTCGCTTTTTTTAGACCATTTGGTTGTATCTTTTTCACAACTTGTAGAGATAAAAGAAGAATTACACGTGTACGTAAAAGTTGTGCTAGAAATAGTCTTAACGGTGATTGCACCATAAGAATCGGATGATTCAACATTCTTTCTGACAATGGTAGTATCCTTAGCAGACACCGTACCTGTTGCCATCAGCCCGATGAGGGCCAAACCAAACAATTTTTTCATTTTTTATTCCCTGATAAATAAAAATTTTTGAAAAATTTAGAAAACCCTTGTCAAAGGACAAGTTTTTTGTAAAGATTTCGTAAGTTTTTGTTGTGTTTTTAGGCAGTTTTGCAACGATAGCCAGCAACGGGGCTATTTCTTTTCGCGGATGCGCTTGTACAGGCTTTCGGCCTTTTCAGTATCGCCTTCGTTAGAGAACACATGGCCCACGTTTTCGGCACCGATGCGTCCCTGGGAATTGCCTGCAAGCCAAGCCTTCATATAGCATTCGAAGGCTTCGTCGTAGCGTTTCTGATTGAAGTAAATCTGACCTAGATCAAGATTCAAATCGGCGACGCCTTTCTTATGGCGCAAACCTTCTTCCAAGGTAAAGATGGCCATCCAGGGGGATTCCTGCTTCACGTACATCTGAGCCAGGTAACGGCGGGCAGAAACATTTTCCGGATCCATCAGCAGTCCGTTTTCCATTTCGTTCAAGGACTTCTTGGTGGAATCCATGCTACGATAGTAGTAAGCCATGGTAAAGTGGACATCTGCGCCAGCGGTGGCGGTCATCTGTAAGGCATTCTGCAAAGTCTTGATTGCGTATTCATAATCGCCTAACTTTTCATAGACTTCGGCCAAGCCATACCAGGCATCCATACGATCCGGATTCAGCTGGAGAGCCCGTTCAAAATTTTTCTGGGCAAGAGTCCAATCGCGGCCCTTCAAATAACATTCAGCCAAGGCAAAATGGACATGGTCCGATTCTACACCCAGTTCCACTGCGCGGTTATAGGCAGCAATGGCCTCTCCCGCATCCCCAGCCAGGTAATAGATGTCGCCCATGAGCATCCAGGCTTTCTCGAAATTGGGCAGCAGTTCCACAGTACGGCGGTAAGCCACCAAGGCCACTTCCTTGCGCCCCAGCTGAACAAGTGCGTTACCCAAATTGAACCAGGCAAAAGGTTCGTACTTGCCATCATCAATGGCTGCACGATACAGTGGAACAGATTCCTTGTACTTGCCCTGGTCGTAAAGTTCGTTTGCCTTGAAAAAGTAATCGTCGGCAGCAAATGCCGTTGAAGAAAGCAAGAAAAGAATGCAGACAAAGAGCGAAAGCACTAGATTCTTTGACTCAGAATGACACACTCTAGTTAACAAAGCGGAACTCCTTTGTAGCCTTCTGGGCCACGGGATATCCGCCTAACTGAGCGGGACTGAACTTCCACTGACGAACAGCATTCAAGGCTTCCACATCAAAGCCATAACCTGCAGGTTCCTGGGTCAACACCTGAGCCTGAGCTACATCGCCGTAAACGTCAATCACAATCAAGACCTTCACGTAACCCGAAACACCCATGCGCTTGGCCTTTGCAGGGAACTTAGGCTGCACTTCACGCAATACACTGGCCTGTTCGTCCACTTCGCCAGCTTCATAAACAACATTTTCCATGCCGCCAGTACCAACGGCAACACCATCGCCTGCAGCACCACGAGCCAGGGACAAATCCATAGAGAAGTTCTGACTGCGGGCCATTCCCATATTGGAAGAGATCTTGAAGGGGTTGGGATTCACAACAGTACGTAAAACCTTTTTCTGAACTTCGGGCTTCTTTTCGCTAACAAGGACTTCCACCTCGGTAACGGCTTCCAGTTCCTTTTCGGCCTTAACGCCCTTATCGAAGAACAATGCGTTGATCACAGGAACAGCCAAGAAGAACACCGCACTCACCACAAAGGAAAGCACGAA
Organism: Fibrobacter sp. UWH9; assembly: GCF_900129715.1. NCBI lineage: Bacteria > Pseudomonadati > Fibrobacterota > Fibrobacteria > Fibrobacterales > Fibrobacteraceae > Fibrobacter > Fibrobacter sp. UWH9. The sequence continues at coordinate 4,124 of NZ_FQWP01000011.1, forward strand.
TGCCGCCGGAAAGCGGAAATACTTGACCATAAAATCTGTGAACGAAAAGTTTTTCATATAAATTCTACTTTTAGACTCCAAATTGTTAGATTCTTCGACTCCACTTCGTTTCGCTCAGAATGACACACTCAATCATGTCTCATAATTCATATCTAAGCTTCCAGATTCTTCGTTTCGCTCAGAATGACACCTCTCTCGCAGCCCCCTTCACTATTCACTGTTCACTGTTAATTGCCAATCGCTCACTCTTCCTTATTTGCTGAAATGGAGACTTTGCGGACCTTGGCAATATTACATTCATCCAAAATATCCACCACCACGCCATTGGGTGCGTCACGGTCGCTAACGATAATCACCGGACGATCCGGAGCCTCGGCCATCATCTGACGGAGCACGGTCTGCAGGGTAGAAAGATTCACCTGGGTTTCGTTAATGTGAATGGTTCCCTGGCGGGTAACGCCCACAAGAATACTTTCCTTGGCAAGATCCTTGGCGGAACTGGCCTTGGGCTTGGTAACGTCCACACCGGTTTCGCGGGTAAAAGTGGAAGTCACAATAAAGAAGATCAACAAGATGAACACCATGTCCAGCATGGGAGAGACATCGATGCCGCCAGCGTCGCGATTACGTTTACGAATAAAACTCATTTTTATACCTCACTGGATTCTTCGCTACGCTCAGAATGACTCTCTGAAGGGGACACAGGCTGGCTCTCTGAAGAGGAGTCAGGATGACACACTAAAGAAGCATCAAGACCACGTTCGGAATCAAACACATAAGCTTCAAATTTCAGGGCTTCGCTCCAGGCTTCATCTTCCACTTTTTCTACTCGGCTTGCCAAGTAGTTGTAGGCAAGCATCAGGGGGAAAGCCACCAGGAGCCCGGCCTGGGTCGTAAGCAGGGCTTCGGAAATGCCGTCAGCCAGAAGCACCGGATTTCCAAAACCAAAAAGCTGGATGGTTTCAAAAGTATGGACCATGCCGCTAACCGTACCCAACAGGCCAAGCATAGGCGCAATAGCGGCGCAGGTAGAAATGGTCTTCAAAGACTTCGCCAAGTTCAGCGAAATGCGATGGCGAGTAGCTTCCATAGCATTACGTACCGCCACAGGACCTTCATGATGATGGTTGCGTACGTCTTCGGCCAAGGCCAAAAAGTAACCGTAGGGGCGCTTGCGGAGTTTCGCAAAGGCGGCGTCCTCCCCCTTCTTCTTCAGCAACCGCCAGAAAGAAGACTGGGACTTTCCGCGGAGCATAAAATAGTAGCCATAGCGTTCCAGCATCAGAAACCAGCCAAACCATCCCAGCACAAAAATCGGTGCCAGGACCCAGCCCCCTCTAAAGAGGATGCCGAAAGCCGCTTCCAAGACGGAATTCTGATCTACGCCAGCAATCACTATGGGATCCATAACAACCGCGAATTACTTTTCTTTAATCCAAAGGGCATTCAATACAGCCAAGCCAGCCTTTTCCATACGACCACGAAGAGCGTCGGCTCGGTTAGCCAGGAAGGTATGCAGAAGCTGCAGCGGAATAGCCACAATAAGGCCAGCTTCCGTCGTCACAAGGGCAATGGAAATACCGCCAGCCAAAAGCTTGGGGTCGGAAGTGCCATGCATGGTAATGACATCAAACAATTCGATCATACCCATCACGGTACCCAACAAACCAAGGAGCGGAGCCGTCGCCGCAAACACGGAAACCCAGGTAAGTCCAGATTCAATCTTGGGAACGTCTGCGGAGAATACGCCTTCCAAGGCCTTTTCTGCAGCAGCGCGGCCACCATATTCCTTGTTAAGAACGGTTTTCAGTACCTTTCCGACTTCCCCATGGGCCTTCTTTACATGTTTGCGGGCCCCTTCGATGTCTCCCTTATCCAAAGCTTTCAAGGTTCGGCGAACGCCAAGACCGCCAAAGCCAAAGATCAAGAGCCACAGCAGGCGCCAGGCCACAATCAACAGACCCAGACCGAAGATGGCCACGATGGGGTACATCAAAATGCCACCGTTCTTGAAGAAAGTCTTCAGTTCATCCTTCCAGGTGGTTTCCTGGTGGTTAGCCAGTTCACTGCTCAGTTCTGTACTCAGGAGCACGTCCACCGGCACCATAACATGGGCGGAATCCTTGTAACTGCCAAAAGCAGTTGTAACTTGAGTCTTTGTTTCGGGAGTCAGATTTTCTTGCCAGCTGAAGGAGCGTTTCTTTTCGCCAGCCACAGGGAGCATCAAGGCAGAGGCGCTATTGCCGGCGGAATCCATGACCGCAGTAGACTTCTGCATGGCAAACAAGCCACCCAGACGCATGCGGTAACCCTGGGCCACAGCGGTACCGAACACCAGTTCGGCCTGTTCCACCTGCACTTCGCGGGTAAAGGCCATCTCGTTCTTGGCCACATTCAAGATAGACTTGGCAATACGGAGAGGATCATCGCGATACAGACCCATTTCCTTCTTCACCTTGTTCTGGACTTCTACGCGTTCAGCAATCTTGAAGGGAATTCCCTGTTCCTGGAACTTAGCCAACGTCTCAAGACGTTCGGGACCAGCAGCCAGAGAAAGGTATTCGGCGCGTGCCTTTTCAGCCTGGAGCTTTACCTGAGCCAAGTCTTCACGGGCAACGCGGACATCTTCGAAAAGACGGGCGCGTTCGCTCATGAGAGCGTCAACCTTTTCCTTGTTTTCCTGATACTTCTCGTTAAAAAGTTCACGTTCCTGATTGGCGGTTTCGCGGTCCTTCCAACGGGCGGCCACGGCCATGTCGCGTTTCTTGCGGGCTTCTTCCAAGTCAGCCTTGGCGCTGTTCAGTTCAGCACGCTGCTTTACAGCATCAATGGATTCTCCGCCCTTCTGAGCCATTGCGGGAGCGGCACAGAGAACAGCGGCAACAGCCACAGGGGCAATCAACTTACGAAGGTTAAAGAACTTCATTACTTAGCCTCCGCGGGAATAAATACAGGGATTGTAACCAGACGGGGAGCAGTCTTGCCCTCGGCCACCTTCATCACGTCCTTCAGGACGGTACGCATGGCCAGGTCGTCAGAAACATTCTTCCACTTATAGGCACCCTTATCGGTGCGGGTCAACCAAAGAACGTCGTTACCGTCGTTGCTCACAAAGATGGCAGCCACGGCACCATAACGCATGAACTTGCCGGCAACGTTGCGTGCATCCACCTGCAGGAACCCGTTCCACACTTCGGTGGTGTACCCAAGGCGGATTCGGTCATAGAAAACTTCCAGGGTGCGGTTGAGGCCATCGTCAGCCTCGATCAGGCTCTTATGAAGCTGATTGGCGATTTCCTTAATGCTGGTGACCGTTTCCTCGTTGCGGTACGGGAAATCGGACTCAAACACGGGAACCAGTGAATCGATAACCTTAGCCAGGGATTCATTGTATTTGGCCTTGCGGTTTTCAAAGTACTTGATGGTACCGGCGGTCTTCTGGCGTGCTTCAGCCAAATTCTTGATTTCGGCCTTGAGGGAATCGATTTCGGCCTTCAAGGTCTTATTCTGGGTAGCAAGAGCCTGAACTTTCTTGCGACCAACTTCCACAAATTCGGCGTGGCGCTTCTTTTCGGCATCGTGCATGGATTTTTCGCGGGCAGTTTCTGCTTCCACCGCCTTAATCTGACGACGGACGCTTTCAACCGTTTCTTGGGCACCGGCAAAAACGCCAGTCAAGCACAAGCATAGACACAACTTGGTCAGTAAAGAGAACTTCATAACCTAAAAATACAAAGAACCATTGCGTAAAATGCAGAAATTCTCAAAAAAAACGGAATTATAAGCAATTAAGAACAAACTTCACCCCGATAGGCAGAAAATCAGGCGGTCTACTCCCCTAAACGCAAAAAAATCCGCAGAAAAACTGCGGATTTTTTCGAATTTTCGACTATTCCAGGGGAATTCACCCCTCAAATCTTACTTGCCCTTGGAATCCTTGAAGTACTGCGGAGTATTCTTGGCGCCAGCCTTCTTCAGAGCCTTGATCAGACGGGTGTAACCTTCGTTGGTTGCCCAGTCCAGAACAGAGTAGCCCTGACCGCACTTGGCGTTCACGTCAACACCCTTACCAATGAGGAACATCATAGCGTCATACTGACCGTTCTTGACAGTCCAGTGGATGGGCATATAACCATCGGCGCTACGGGTTTCCAGGGAAGCACCGGCGTTGGCGAGGATTTCCAGCATGTCGACCTTACCAGCCTTAGCGGCCAGGAGAACTGCGGTACCCAGAGTCTGGGGATCAGCGCCTTCGGCCTTCAGCTGAGTGAGGAGGCGGGAAACAACTTCCTTGTTGCCCATCATGACAGCGTTGTCGATAACAGCTTCGCCGTTACCGTTGCGGACGTCAGCCTTTGCACCATGGGCAAAGAGGTAGTCCAGAACAACCATGTTACCCTTGTTGGCAGCGATAGCAACAGCGTTGTTGCCGTTGTCGGCGGGCTGGTCGATTTCGAAAGATGCCTGGAGGAACAAGGTCATCTTAGCGGTATCGCCATTAACAGCGAAGGAGACAAACTGGTTCGGGGTAAAGGCAATCTGCTGCTTAGTCAGATACTTACGGACGGAAGCCGGATCGTTAGGATCCATCTTATCGTCACAAGCCGTCAAAGAAAACATCAAACTGGCAGCGCAAAGGGCACCCAAAATCTTCTTGTTCATAATATTACAGCTCCAAATAGAGGTTTTTGCTTTTTATGACCGAAAAAATACACTTTTTTCACAAATAATTCACGAAAAATTTCAATTTACACGAAAAAAATTAATTTTTGTTTCATGTTTAGAAAGATTATAACGTTGAGCCTTTGTTCCCTTACCCTTGCCTTTGCCGACCGAATCGTCATTGATAATTCCATGGCGGCGGCTGAAAGGAGCGATATCCATGAATATGAAGACCGAGGATCATTCGGCCCTTACATTGAATTCAGCAACGTCAGCATGGGCAACGTGGATTACACCTACAAAGTCCACAACCAGAAATACAATATTTCAGTAGACAATTCATACATATACGGAGCTTCGGGAACCCTCCCCATTACCGGATGGTTCGACATCTACGTCATGGCAGGATACCAGTTCCTTGGCGTCAGCCACCACCCTGCAAACAGGGACAAGGTTATGAAGGATTTCGAGGCACTTTACGAAGACTATTTCGGAGACTCCCCCATCAGCAAGTCCGACATCGACGGCCGACATCAGATCCACACAGCCCTCTTCCAGTTGGGATTTGACCTGGCCTACCCTCTTATCGCAAGCTACAATTACCAGTTCATGTTCAAGCCCTATCTATTTGGAGCAGGTATATTCGGTAAGACCTTCTTCTCTGACAATACCCAGTTCCTGTCTCCGGTACTCTACGGCTACGCCTATGGCGCCGGCCTCCGAATCGCATGGCATGGGGCCTACATCTCTACCGGTCTCAAGAACAGCTACGAAACATTCCACACTAACTTCGAAAGAAAGACTTCCAAAGACAAGAGCGGTGACGAATTCAAGCTGGAATTGAATTCAAACTTCCAGCCGTTCCTCAGTTTTGGCATTACCCTATTCTAATTTTTTGGGGTAGTCAGACAGAAAAGGCGCCTGGTTCAAACCAGACGCCTTTTTCTAAACGCTAACTTTAAAAATTAGCCGTTATGATGTTCATCGTGATGCTTGCAGCCGCAACCGCCCTTGCCATCACAGTTTTCCTTGTGGCCTTCGCCGTGGCATTCGCAGTCAGGATCTTCGCCATGGCAGCAGTTTTCACCCTTACCGCAATGGCACTGATGCGGTTCAAAAGGCTTCAGTTCTTCTTCGGTAGCTTCGCGGACTTCGACCACTTCGATAGCGAAGTTCAGGTTCTTGCCGGCCAGTTCGTGGTTAGCATCGATAACAGCCTTGTCGCCATTGACGGACTTGACGCGAATGGGCATGGGACCTGCCGGAGTCTGGGCATAGAACTGCATACCGGCTTCAACCTTGTCGACACCCTGGAAAACGCTAACGGGAACTTCCTGAGTCATACGTTCGTCATATTCGCCGTAACCTTCGGAGGGGATCACCTTGACGTCGAACTTGTCGCCAACTTCATGACCGACCATGGCCTTTTCGAGACCAACAACGATCATATGGGCACCCTGGATGTACTGCAGCGGGTCGCGGCCAGCGGAAGAGTCAATCACCTGACCTTCGTCAGAAGTAAGAGTGTAGTGCATCAGGACAACGGTCTTGTCAGCAATCTTCATAAAAATCCTTTATTTAATCGAGCTGCATTCTCGCAAGCCCGTCTTGTTCTAGTACGTTTGGCCTAATATAGAAAATTTTTAGGGTTCAGTCTTCATCAAGACCGGAACAAGCCGAATCAGGGCGGAACTTCCATTCTTCTGCGTCTGAGTCGGCGGAAGCTTGCTTCCATACCCCTTATAGGTTAGACGGTCTTCACTGATACCCTTCATCTCAAGGAAATTGAATATGGAACGGGCTCGAGCTTCGGACAGTTCCTGGGCACGGTCAGGGCTAACATCGCTGGCACTGCACTGGATTTCTAGCATCATGGGATGCTTGCGCATTGCGGCAATCACGTCGCTCAGGGCTGTGTAGCTAGAGTGGACCAACGTCGTGTCCCCATGTTTGAACTTGATCCTCTGAGCCATGGAATTGAAGTTCAAGCGGGCATTCATGGGACAGCCTTCAATATCCACCGCCACCTTGGCAAGAGTTCCCGGGCAATAGTCCATCCAGTCGGGGATGCCGTCATGGTCTGAATCGATGGCACAACCCAGCGAATCTACTGGTGCACCAGCCGGAGTTCTCGGGCACTTGTCTTCTTCGTCAAAGACGCCATCGTCATCGGAATCCACGCGGCAGCCATCGCTATTGACAGCCACACCTTCCTGAGTATCGGGGCATAAATCTCTCGTATCGGGAACACCATCCTTATCAGCATCATTGGGGCAGCCGAACTGGTCTACAATTTCACCCGACAGGGAATTAGGGCAGCGGTCATATCCATCGGGCACGCCATCCTGATCAAAATCCAAGGGGCAACCCATCAAGTCAATCGAAACATCGGAGGGTGTGTCAGGGCATTTATCAACGTCATTGGGAATGCCGTCATGGTCCTGATCCAAAGGACAACCTGTACTGTCTACAGGATCACCGGGAATGGTATTAGGGCATTTATCGTTGTTATCATCGATTCCATCGCCATCGGTATCCAGCATACATCCTGTGGAATCCACAGCAAATCCCTTTTTCGTGCCAAGGCATTTATCCAAGTAGTCCGGCACTCCGTCGTGGTCAAAGTCCAGAGGGCAACCGTCTCGACCGACGATTACACCGAGAGGCGTTCCAGGGCACATATCCACGATGTTCAGCACACCATCGCGGTCTTCATCCACAGGGCAACCACGAGCGTTCACAACCTGATTACGGCCTGTATTAGGGCACAGGTCCTTACGGTCTATGACCCCGTCACCATCGTCATCATGCCAGCTAAAATCAAAAGTCTTGCTCAAGGTTATGCCCATTGAAACCGTAGGGCTACCCGATATGGTAAAGTCTATATCCGAAGAAGAATTTTCAAGATGAACTGGCAATCCATTATCAAGATCGTCGGAACGGAAGTAATTGAGGCCTACGTCGGCGAATACTGTCAGGAAGGCGTCATGAGGCAAATGCAACTTGAGGGCAGGAGTAAAGCGGAACGGACTGTTCAGCACACTGCGATGCACATGGGAAGAACGTATGGGGCTCTCGCCGGACATTTCCAAAATCAAGGTTAGCATTTTTTCTGGGAAAATATTGAAACCGCCGCCCCACAGGACAAACGTTTCGTCAGCACCCACTTCTTTTAAAAGAGCGGCATAGCTGTTAAAGGTAACAAACTCTCCACCGACAATCGTCAAGTAGGCATTCGCCCCCACAACCCAGTTGCCCGCCGTATACGCATAAGACGAACCGTCACGTTCTATATACCACCGATGTCTCGGTCTAAAGCCTTTATTTTCAATACCGGTAGGCGCGATGATTTCACTCCCTAGGCCAAGATAAATCCAGTCAGATAAAGGGAACGAAATTTTGCCAGCAACCTGAATGTCACCCAGTCCAAGTCCATTAAAATCATCACCGGGAATGTCCCCGTCGTAGTGGAACGGTACAGAAAAGGACAAATCCAGATTATCCAGGACACCAAACGAAACAAACAAATTCTCGTCGTTTGACGGAGTATTCCTGCCAAGGTCAACCTGTTTACCGTCTGCGGTATAGTACCCTTCCATGCTGGCAGTTTCACCATTACTGACCATTTCAAAACTGCCTGAGACAAAAAGGTATCCCTGGCCAAGTGTCATGGCAGAAGGGGCGTGCAGACCGCTTTCAGACTGGGCCAAGCCAATCTGAGCCAGTGCACAGGACACGCAAACTGCAATGAGGAGCAGGAGTTTTCTCATAAGACCCCTAGAAGTTAAAAATTTTTGGAAACGCTCACGAGGCCTCCTTTTTAAATGAGTATATTTCTCCCCGAAATGAACGATACTCAAAAACAAAACGAAGAACAGATTGAAAGTGAAGATCGGAATGTCTACCCTTCCTGGCACCGCAAATCACAAAAAGCCTATTTTGTAAATAAAATTATCATCATCCTCCAAATCATAGCCGCCTTTGTCATGGCAGGCGTCATCTGGTTCGGAGTTGACCGTGTACTTCGTTAAGCAAGATGAAAAAATTTTTTCGCCATAAGATTTCTTTAGCAAGCACACTTTCTGCATTAGCAGTCCTTACCCTCACAGGCTGCGCCTCTAAGCCCGCACCGGTAACTCCTATAGTGGAACCGACTCCGCAAACGACGGCAGATACCACGAATGATTCCTATACGGAACAGGCTCTCAAGGAAAAAGTTTCCGACGCTATCGCCTCGAGGCCTTCATGGACGTACTACCAGTACGCATTGCAGGCTATGGAAAATCAGGAGTGGCTTTTGGCAAGACATTACCTGGACGAATCCCTTAGGCAGCTCGTTTCTGAAAAGTACGATTCCACCTACAAGAATATTTCGTTCCAGGAAGACTCCCTCTATAGAGCCACCATGCCACAGCGCATCGTCTCGGCACTTGATGAAGTGTACCCCAACGTTGCCGAAATGGGAGAAAGCGCCGAAAATTTCGTAAGGAACGAAGTTTCAATTGAAGGCATTGACGATCTTGACGAAAACCAGGCCGACAGCGCCGCTCTGCAAGTCATTGAAAGTTTTTTGGATACCGTTGACCTAAAACAGTTCTCCCTGCCGGTGGAATTCAACGACCGCGTCATGCAGGAAATCTACTACATGACCAACCAGGCCCGGTCCTTCATGTCCGGCTCCCTGAACAGAAAGACCGCCTACGATTCCCTGATCTACGCCCAGCTGGATGCAGCCCAAATGCCGCGGGACTTGATCTACCTTTCCCTGGTGGAATCTGGATTCAAGGTTAAAGCCTACAGCCGCGCCAAGGCATCTGGCATGTGGCAGTTCATTCCCGAAACCGGCAAGCGCTATGGTCTTGAAGTAGACTACTGGGTAGACATGCGCCGCAACCCGGAAAAGGCGACAAAGGCGGCCCTCAAATATCTTAAGCGACTGCACGATGAATTCGGCGACTGGCTGTTGGCCATGGCCGCCTACAACTGCGGTGAAGGCCGTGTCCGCAGACTGGTCAAGGAAATGAAGGCAGACTCCACTAGAGATTCCAGCCTTGCCGTCACTTACTGGGAGTTGGACCTTCCCAAGGAAACCATGCGCTATGTTCCCCGTATTCTTGCAGCCATGGTGGTCGGTCACTTCCCCGAACAGTACGATATGATCGTGGAACCGCAACGTCAGCCGGACTTTGATACGGTAACCGTTTTCGATTCATTCCCTCTCGAAGAAGTTGCAAACCTTCTGAAGGTCAAGGAAGACACCCTCCGCAGCCTTAACATGGAACTGGTAAAATGGTGCACGCCCCCCAACAAGGACTCCTACCTGTTGCGTCTGCCTGTCGGTACAAGAGCGGCCTTCGTTGACGGCTATGACAAGATGGAGAAAAACAACTTCTCCAGCTGGCACCACCACAAGGTTAAGCGAGGCGAGAATCTGGGTTCTATCGCCAGGATGTACGGCATCAAGGTTTCAGAACTGCAGCAAGCCAACGACATGAAGAACACCCGCATCAGGGCGGGACAGTCCTTGCTCATTCCCATCAGGATTACGCCGAAGCCCAAGTCGGCCTCTTCTGCCAGAAAGAAGCCTGAAAAAGTCCGCACTTACGTGGTCCAGCCCGGCGACAATCTGGCCTCGATCGCCCGCAAGTTCGGAACCTCCCAGGAAAACCTCCGCGCCTGGAATTCCATGGACGCCGCCTCTTTCGTAAATGCAGGCGACACTGTTTTCGTTTCGAAGCCCGAATTGAAACCGACCGCCGCAGTTGCCACCACTCCTGTTGAACGTCCGAAGCTGGCCAAGGGTGAAAAGTACGTGGCAAAGTCGGGAGACACCTATGCCGCCATCGCCAAGTCCTACGAAGTTCCCGTGCTTTTGCTTCTGCAGGCCAACAACGGATTCAAGAAGCGTCTTGCCGTCGGCGATTCCATCGTGATTCCCGAATTCAAGCACACGCCTTCCAAACCGGCAAAGCAGGCCAAGAGCGCCGAATACAAGAGCGAACGAAAGTCTAATTCCGCAGAAAAGCTGACAGTCTATACAGTCAGACCTGGGGATAACCTTACCGCCATTTCCAGAAAGTTCTCGACCACGGTACAAAGAATCCAGGAACTCAACGACATGGGCGCCAACACGGTTATCGACGTGGGACAAAAGCTTAAGGTTCCTGCGGCACCCAAAAAAGAAATGCAGCCATCCGAAGAAGATGACCGCATTCATGAAGTTCAGAAAGGCGAAAGCCTTTGGGACATCGCCCGCCAGTACAAGGTTACCATCGAAGATATCGTCAAATGGAATAACCTCAACGACACCAAGGTACGTGCAGGCGACCGCTTAAAAATCAAGCGCTAGATTACTCATACTGAGGCATGGTCCATACAGTCGGCATGGACGGTTCTTCAGTATTGGAGTGATCCAAGTTGAAGCCCTTCTTGGCATCGAAACCGCTAACGACCCCCTTAATGCCAGTCAGGCATTTTTCAGGTTCGCTACAAGCGGTATTCTTGATCAGAAGCACATTGCCATAAACATCCCAGACACCGGAATTGTTAAGAACGGTGGTGTTGCCCTTCTTGGAGTCGACACTGTACTTGCCGGAATCCTTCAACGTCAAGGTCCAGTCATAACCGTCCTTGTCGGCAACCCATTCGCCAGCAATCTTCTCGTGATTAATAGCTTCATACTTGTTGCTGGAAGACTTACAAGTCTGCTGACCACCAGTGGCGTCATCCATAGTATAGTCGGTACCCACAGTCATGGTCACCAGCGGCAAATAGGAATCCTTTTCGATAAAGGTCGGAAGCATCAACAACTTGCTGCGCTGGATATCATAGTAACCAGCTTCCCATTCATCACCGGATTCAGCAACGTAGCGGCCTTCGTAGAAGGAATACTTAACAGTTGACTTTTCCTGTTTGCATTCCAAGGTCAAGCCTTTCAACTTGCTACCATCGGAAATCACGTTTTCAGAAATTTTAACCTTAGCCGTTTTCAGGTCGGCATACTTGCTACCGTTCAGGGAATACTGAAGCTGGTCTTCGCTGTTCACGATGAGCTTAATAGTAGCACCCTTCTTGAACAATTTCTGCAGGGAATCGGCAACGGCGAAATCAGCACCCAGGAAGCTGCCGTTCTTGCCTTCTTCAGAAAATTCCAGGACACCGTCCTTGAAATCAGAGCGGAAAGCCACCCATGCGGTATCGGGAATCCACAAGGAGAACACACCCAGCTTGGAGCCTGTAGCCAAGTAAAGATCTGTACCAAACAGGGGAAGAGAATAATTCTTTTCCAGGTCTTCCAGAGTGGCAACACGTGCGCCCTTAGGCAGGTCACCCTTTTCTTCCTTTGCGGAAGAGGAGGATTCTTCTGCTACAGAGGAGGAAGATTCTTCGACGCTGCTGGAGGAATCTTCTTCACGTTCAACATTGGAAGAGCTGCTATCACCGCCACAGGCAGTAAAGGCAAGAGACATGGCTGCTGCAGCAGCAAAGACGGATAATTTCTTCATTGAAAAACCTCAATTTTCTTTTCAACAAAGAATATAAACTAAAAATTTACATTATGCAAAGGGGTTTCCCGGATTATACCCCAAATCGCGGCGTGCGGAGTCAATTTCGGGAACAGCATCATAAAGAAAGCCAGCCAGAGCCTGTTCTGCCGTTACGGGACGGCCCCCAATCCAGCTTTTCAGTACAGCCACCTTTCGGGCAATCCACCAGGGAATGGGAATCATCAAATGTCGCTTGCCAGCGGCAGCCAATATTTTTTTAGCCATTTGAGCCATGGATATGGGAGTGGAGCCAGCCAAAGCGTAAGTCTTGCCACGAGTATATTCCGAAAGACCAGCCGCCACGATACCCTTTACAAGGTCAACGCTCCGGACCGGACGCTTCAAGGACTTTCCGCCCCCCGGTAAAAAATAAACAGGGAAACGTTTTACATAGGCGGCAAACATATTGTATTCAATTCCGCCACCATCTCCGATTACAAGGGTAGGACGCACAATGGTCCAACGCAAGCCGTGTTCCCCTGCGGCCTTTACATAGGACTCCCCTTTTAATTTACTTTGTCCATAAGCAGTCAGTATAGGATAAGTAACGGATATACTGGAAACATACAGAAAACGTTTAACCTTTGCTTCAAGAGCCGCGTCAACAACGTTCTTGGTCCCCTGAAAATTCACAAAGTCAAAGGCACCCGCTTTTGTAGAAAGAAGTATTGCCGCCAGGTGGTAAACCACGTCTACCCCATCAAAGGCTGCTCTCATGGTTTCGGGTTTAGTAACATCCCCATAAAAAACTTCAACTTCCTTCGGCAACGAACTAGCCAAAGTATCGCCCGGAAGAGTCAAGACACGCACACACACATTCTGTGCCATGAGTTCCCGACATAGCGCCTTCCCTACGACGCCAGCACCCCCCGTCACCAAAGCAAGCATTGCTAGGCTTCCAGCAAATACCGGATATCTTGAACCTTGCGGGCAAGGTTTTCATCGATACCCATCTGCTTTTTCAAAGACTGGATGGCGGCGATAACTGTGGCGTAGTCACGGTTGAAAGTTGCCCCAATATTCTGGAGAGATTCCGTCGTCATTTCACGGCAAAGGAACATGGCCACCTTACGGGGCAAGGCAATGCCAGCATCCTGGCGCTTGCTCCCCAAGGAAATCAAGTCCGTTTCAAATTCAAAAGCCACCGTTTCGGCAATGCTCTTCAAGGTCAACGCCTCACGAGCAGAGGAATCGTTAGGTGCAGTCAAGCGACGTACCGCATTCAAATCCAGATTTTCCTGACAGAAACGGTTCATGGCGCCAAGCCAATGAAGCATACCTTCAAGTACACGAACATTCTGACGACGCGGAATAGAGAGGAATCTATAGATTTCTTCCCTGTCTCGATCTGCAAAGGGAACAGAAACACCCATCTTCTGGATAAGTCGCATTCTTGTCTGCAGATCAGGTTCATCAATTCCTACGGCGACACAAGATTCAATGGGAGCCAAAAGCTTAGTGGATATACAGCGGATTCCCGAGGAAACGCATTTCTTTGCATCTTCCTTGGTATCTGCGATGGTAAACTTTGACGGATGGCAATCGCAGGAAAGGACAACCTGCTTACCCACTGCACGAAGATGACGAATCAGGATCGCAAGGCGTTCCTGGGACCGAATACCCCTTTCAAGTAGCTGGACATCATCCAGCAGGAGGATATCGCAATTTTCGTACTTATCCTGAAAGGCTTCGGCCAGCTCACGCACGTTTCCCGTTTTCTTTTTCAGAGCATTGGCCGTTGCTGTCGCATCACGCAAGAAATCATAGGCGTGGCAGTAAACAATCCTTGCCTCGGGACGATTCTTCTGAATACTTGCGGCAATGGACTGCAAAAGATGTGTTTTACCAAGGCCAGAATCGCCATATACAAACAGCGGATTCAAGGCAGGGTCGCCAGGATTCTCGGAAACAGATTTGCAAGCCTTATAGGCGGTCGAATTACTTTCACCTTCAATAAAATTCTCAAAGGTATAGGCCGCATAAAGATTTAGCTTAGGTCTACGTTTTACAACCTTTTTGGGGCGGGCAATAACAGGACGCGGAGGCACCGGGGCCGAAAAACTCATTTCGGGAACGGGAGCCGTGGGTGCCACCTGACGAATACGGTAATCAACAAATTCTGTGCCGAATACAGACCTGAAAGCCTTACGAAGAATGTCGCCGTAATGGGTATTGATCCAGTTTTCGCGCAGTTCGTCAGGAACGGTCAGAAGTGCATAGCCATCGCGCACCCCATCAAACCCGACTGCATCGAGAATAGTAAGCCCAAAATAGTCGTTGCATTCTTGACGCACCAAGTCCAGCACAGACTTCCAGGGCGACTCAACAACATCAAAAATAGAAACAGTATTCGACACGCAAAACCAAAGTAAGAAAAACTACAAACGTGGTCTAAAGTTAAGTAAAGGGCTCCAGGATTGAGCCCTTACCATAAATTTTTCTTATAAAACGCGTTTTTTCAATCAAAAAAGGCAAAAAAAAATTTTTACCTCAAAATCCACCGTTCTATCCAATTTACGCACTCAATTAATCACGCATCAATCAAAACTGCACCACACTAAAAAACACAACTTATCAACAGAAAAATTTTGAACTATCTCTTGACAAAAAAAACGCCCTTTCCAAGGGAGCAAAAAACATCTAATCTTAAAGCATATAAAAAAATAACCTGCCCTTTTTAAGCAGATTTCGCCATTTTTTACGGAATTCCTTGAAACTCAACGAGTTAGAACTATTGTTCTTCGTGGCGGTCCATTTTAGACTGAAGAGTCTCGATCCGGTGTTCCAGCATGGCCTCGATTTCAGGCAGAAGGCGGTCCTTAATGCGATCCAGATACAGGCACTGGAGCTGAATCATACGATTGCGGTGCTTGCCGGCATGTTCCTGAATCCAATGGCTTACGGCAACCTGACGGTCAAGCATTTTCTCTTGCAGAGTCTGCCTGATATAGGTGGTCTGCACGGCCATATAACGCTGCATATTAAAGGGAAGCTTATAAGTCCTGATGAACTGCTTTAGTAGTTCCAGCAGGGAAAGATGCTGATCCTTATGTTCCTGGATGAATTTTTTCAGTTCATCCAGGTGGCTGGCAAAAAACGGAACAATAGCCTTATCATCAATTTGATAAAGCTCTAGCTCGTCCTGTTTTTTGGTAGCTTCGTCTACGGCCATGCTTTAAATTTATCAAATATTCCTATTTATTGGGGAATTTCTTCACAAAAAAGCAGAATTTAGCATTTTCAGAAGAAATTTTTACACCTTCCGGTAAGAAGATTCTTCCCTCAGTTCCCGGATTCAGACGGTCGGCAGCGCCTCCCCTAAAATCATTCATGGAAACCACTTCACAGGGGGCCATTTCAGAGGGGGTCATCAACAACAGGGAATCATCCATCGTAAACGGATTTTTCACATTGACGCGGCAGGAACGGGTATCAGGATCATAATCAAGAACCTGGGCAGCCACACAACCGGCATCGGCGTCCAGATGGGTCGATTCATAGTTCTGGGGCAGCGGTCCCTTCATGAAACCCGTCATAAAACCACGACCGTCCAGGAAGGAAATCGCCTCGCGAGCCACATCGGGAATACTCATTTCCTGACCGGCCTGGGCCTGGGCATAGCAGGCGTCAATGGCAAGACGGTAGGCGCGAACCACCTGACTCAGATAATAGACAGACTTGGTTCGGCCCTCAATCTTGAAAGATTCCAGATTGTTCTTCATCAATTCGGGAATCACATCCATGGCGCAAAGATCACGGCTGCTCATGAAATAGGTACCCCAGGTATCCTCATCCAGAGCGATGGGATCCAGTTCCGGGCGGTCTGTACGCTGCAAGGTGAAATTGCCTTCATGTTCGCGGTAATCTTCCACCTGAGGACCTTCATTGGCATATAGGCGGTAAGGCATGCGGCAGGAGTTGTCACAGGCACCCTGATTAGCGTCACGATGAGTCACCCAGTTAGACAGCATGCAACGGCCAGACATGGACATGCATACAGCACCATGCACGAACACTTCCAGTTCAAGCCCCGGATTCTTTTCCTTGATTTCAAGGACTTCGGGCAGGCGAAGTTCGCGGCTCAGAATCACGCGGGTACAACCCAAATCATGCCAAAATTTTGCCGTAATGTAGTTCGTGGTGTTGGCCTGTACAGACACATGAACTTCTACGTTGGGGCGCACCTGGCGAAGCCAACCGATAATACCGGCATCGGCAACGATAAGCGCATCGGGGCCCTTGTCGATTGCGGCCAGAAGAGCGTTCTGGAAAGCCTCCACCTTGGTATTGCGGGCAATAACGTTACTGGTCAGGTAGAATTTCTTGCCCAGCTTATGAGCGTATTCAATACCTTCTGCCAGATCATCCAGATTCTTAAAACCATTTTCACGAGCACGCAGAGAGAAAGCGGGCTGCCCAGCGTATACGGCGTCGGCACCATAGGCAAAGGCATACTTCATTCGGGTCAGGTCCCCGGCAGGGGCAAGGAGTTCAGGCTTGATCATAGGAGTTTACCACTTAAATCCACCGCGGAGGTAGACTTTTTCATCGTTGAACAAAGTTATTTCGGCCAGATAGAACAGGCGTTCGCCTTCGTAGCTTACAGACGGCGTCAGGGAATATTCCATCTTGGCACCATTCAGGAAATCCTTGTGAATTTTCATATGGTCCACACGAGGCGTGGTATCATTCAAAGCACTACCATAGTCCGTTCCCTTCCAATACCAGGTATTACGGAGGGAAGCGAAAATGCGGTGGTCCAATCGACCATAAACAGTCCAGTCAATAGTCTGACTGTTAGGGCCGTTCTGATTGCCAATGGGGCGACCAAGATGAGCTAACTGGGCCGTGTTCTTGTGGAAATGAGAATAGACGTAAGGTTCGATGCGGGCGTATTCCGCAATGGTACCAGCTTCCAGAAGATGTCCCTTTATAACAAAGTCATGAGCACCCTGAAGGCCTGCCATCCAAGCCCACTTGGCCTCGATATTGTCGTTCTTGACCAGGCTTACCGGGCTTTCCATATCATCCAGGAAGAATTCCGTATACAGACGGACTGACCTAAAGAGACGATAGTTGAAATCAAAGGACAAGGAACCATTATTGCTGTCTTCGGAGTAGTTGCCCTTTTCCATGAACAGCGGAGCCGTAGGAACAAAGAGCCAAGGCTTCATATTATCGTACAGCATCTGCAGTTCACTGATGCCGAAAGTGCCGTTCCCTACAGCAAGTTCGTAACGATGTCCAAACAGGTTGCGGCTTTCATCCTTATTCTTCATACTCATACTGGAGTAGATACGAAGATCGGCATAGAAAGAAACAACACGCAACGGACCAAAGGTCAAATCCATGGTCAACATGTTGTACGGGAGCGCAAACTGATTTAAGGACAAGTTATTGTAATAGCCGGGGCCCCAGTGCAAGACATCTCGACCTAAATCCAACCTGAACCAGTCATGATTAAAGGCGAAGTGTGTTCTGTAGCGGGCATAGCTTGTATATTCGATACCGGAGTTGTTCTCCTCTTTCTGAACTTCCAGGAATTCGCCGTCAAAAGATTTCGGATTGGATGCAGAATGGCCTTCATCATAAATGCGGGCATCAAGAACAAAATCAACAGAATCCGCAAAACCCCGCAGATAGATTCCACCATCAATGCTGGGCCAAACGGTATCACCCAAGGCCTCACCACCGCGATAATCCAGGCCACCCACCAGTGAAACGGCCAAGGCAATTCTCGGTTGGGCACGATCAGCACTACGTCCCTTTCCTAAAATGGATCCGCCGTGGACGTTATCATAACCCAGAAGAGCATTGCCTTCGGTCTTCAGGAAATTCTTGCGGAAGGTGGTATCGCGACGCGGGTAAGAGAAGAACTGACGCCCCTCCCCTGTTGTCACCTGATGCAATTCAAACAGCATGGGTGAATTTTCTAGCAACCGCAAATTGCGAACGTTTTCAGGAGCTACGACAGGAGATGCAGCAAAAGCTGAAACAACTAGGCTACAACAAATGGCCCAAAGACAAATGGGTTTCAAGAAATAATGTTTCATAGATGTTGATTTTTCAAGAATCGTGGACCATAAATTTAGTTTTTTTCGTCCTGCTTTTCTAGGGGACCAGTACGTTAACACGATTTCGGTCATTTTTGTTCCACCTGGAACTATTCATCCCATTTAATAGTAGGCTTACCATAAAATTCATCATTTTATTTCATCTAGACAATTCAATCAAAACATATCTTTCAAGGCAGTGTAAGGAAAACTCAATTCAAAGGGCTATTATGACATCAAGGAAGTTTTTGGGTATTTCGGCTTTCGCAAGCCTCTCTTTCGGTCTAATGGGCGGCTGTTCAGACAGTTCCGTCGATGCAAACACTGCAGAAGTACTGGGTCAGGGCGGAATCGAAGCCGGCACACAGAGCCTGTGCGGTGATTTGATTTCTCTGTTTGATGAAACCAGCAACACGACCTATTGCTTCGATGCAAACAACCAGCTGCAATATTTTGTAGACGCCGCAGGAAACACCACCAACGCCACCATCGGAGATGCAACACAAACCACTCCTTCTGGCGATCCGTCCATTGAAAATCCCAGTCCCGATATTCCGGCGACCAATGTATGCGTCGATCCCGTTGACGGAACCGTCGCCATCAACACTGTCATTTCTAGCGCAGATGGCAGCACCTACATGTACGACGCCAACTGCAACAAGATTATCTTGACCCAACCCACGGCCGGCACCCCTTCTACCGACACGAACCCCATTGAGGGTACGGACACTCCCGCTTCCAGCACAAGCGTCGCAGAAAATCCGGTTGGGGCCGCCAGCTCCTCTTCTACAGGCATAGCCGTTTCTAGCGGCAGCTACGAATCCGCCTCCAACGGGAACTCCCCCACCATTACCTACGCTACATCTGGCGCAACCCTCACAAATGACAACGGCTGCGTTACTGTAAACGGAGGCGAAGTAGAAATCACCTGCGCCGGCGAATATGAATTTAGCGGTAGCTACAAGGGAGCCGACGCCCAGATCCGCGTCAACTCCCCCAAGGCAGATTCCGGAGTCTACCTGAACCTTCGCGGTCTCACACTCGAAAACACCGCAGACGCTCCCATTTACGTGCAACAGGCCAGCAAGACTTTCGTGGTTGCAAAAAGTGAAACCGTAAACACTCTGAGCGACGGAAGCACCCGCACTAAGGCACACACTTACGTCAATAACAGCGGCGTTACCAAAACAGACACTACAAACGCAGCCATCTACTCCAAGGACGATATGACCTTCAAGGGAACCGGCACCTTGAACGTCACCGGCAACTACAATAACGGCATCCAGAGCTCCAACGATCTCCGCTTCCGCGGCGAAACCATCATCAATGTCACCGCCAAGAACAACGGCATCAAGGGCAAGGGCCTCGTAGATGTTGAAAAAGGCAACATCACCATCACAGCCACTTCCGGCGACGGCATCAAGAGTGACGAATGCACCGTCAACGGAAGCGATACCACTATTACCGAAGGCAAGGGCATCGTAAGCATCAAGGGCGGCTCCATCAACATTATCAAGGCCGGTGATGACGGCATTCAGGCCTTCAACTATGTGATGATTTCCGATAGTGTCTCGGTTCCTTCCATCAAGGTGAATTCCACGGGCAAAGGCATCGTTTCCGAGAACCACGTCTACATCAACGGCGGCGAAAACACGATAACTTCCGGCGACGACGGAGTACACAGCAATCTGAATATCGACTTCAACGGCGGATTTACAACGATTACCGCAAAGGGAAATGACGGTGTCCATGCAGACTCCACTCTACGCATCACAAACGGTACCGTCTATGTAAAGGATTCCTACGAAGGCCTTGAAGCCTGGTACATCACCATCAGCGGAGGCGTTACTGACGTTTACGGTTCCGATGACGGCTGGAATGCAGCTGGTGGCAATGACGGTTCCGGCAACAGCACGCAGACTGGCGGCAACAACTGGGGCAATCGTCCCGGTGGATTCGGCGGAGGCATGGGCGGCATGGGCAGTTCCAGCGGACACCTTACTGTAACCGGTGGCGTACACTACGTAAAGACAGGTTCCGGTGATACCGACGGCATCGACTCCAACGGCGAACTGACCATTTCCGGCGGCGTCGTGGTGGTAGAATGCCAGATTAGCGGTGGCATGGGCGGTTCCTTCGACTCTGACGGCACAGCAACACTCACCACAAAGACACTTCTCGGCTTCAGCAAAAGCAAGTCCGAGGCGGGCACCAGCTACAACGTAAGCTTCAACACCAACGGCTACTACGGTAACTCCAGCATCGCTTTCAAGCCCACTACTTCCGGCAGCTACATCCAAGGCACCAGCCAGGTTTCTACCATAAGCAACATCAACAGTTATAGCAAGAACGTCACCTTCCCCAACGGAAGCACCGTCTACTACAACTAAGAAATTACCCTCCTAACCCCCAAAGGACCTTCCGATTCGTCGGAGGGTCCTTTTCCAAAAGCAGCGCACACCTCCCCCAGCAATCAAATTCCGCGCAGTTTACCCCTGAGGAAAACAAAAAAAACACCGGCTTTTAACCGGTGTTCTTTGCAAAATTTGCGGAAATATTCGCAAGGTCTAGAACGATTACATCCAGCCGCGATCAGAAGTGCCGGAAATACCGCGGATCTTAAGATCGAAGTCATCACGGTTGGTAGCGGCATTCATTGCAGTTTCAAGGGTAATCTGTTCGGTCTGATACAGTTCCAGCAAGGCCTGGTCAAAGGTCTGGCTCTGGTACTGCATATGACCATCAGCGATAGCTTCTTCAATAAGATCGTTCTTATCCTTGTCCTGGATGTACTCGCGAACGGCACCGGTGTTCACCAGAATTTCTGCTGCGGGAACTCGACCCTTGCCATCCTTGGTGGGCAGCAAGCGCAGAGAAATAATGCCCGCCAGAACTTCACCCAGAAGCAGACGGATTTCATCATGCTGGTGCGGCGGGTACATAGAAAGCACACGGTGAATAGTTTCAGTTGCGTTGGTGGTATGAATCGTAGCGAACACCATATGACCGGTATCAGCAGCGGTCATGGCAATCTGCATGGTTTCCAGGTCACGAATTTCGCCCACCAGCAAAACGTCAGGGTCCTGACGAAGAGCGGCACGAAGGGCATTCGCATAAGAAAGGGTATCTACGCCAATTTCACGCTGAGAAATAATGGCGACGTTATCCTTATAGAGGTATTCGATAGGATCTTCAACGGTAATGATGTTCACCGCTTCGCTCTGGTTAATGTAATCCAGCATAGAAGCCAAGGTGGTAGACTTACCAGAACCCGTCGTACCCGTCACCAGAATAAGGCCGCGCTTGGTCAAAGCCAACTTCTTGATGATTTCAGGCAAGTGCAGTTCTTCGAAGGGAGGAATCTTTGCCTTAATATGACGGATAACGATAGCGATGGAACCGCGCTGACGGAACACGTTCACACGGAAACGACCCATATCGCGGGCGCCCACAGCAAAGTCGCATTCCTTATTCTGTTCAAAACGCAGTTTTTGGTCACGATTCATGATATCATCCAGGAAGGAATCCATCATACCGCCATCGACGCGGATGTCGAAAGGTTTAGTCAGGGCACCGTTAATACGGTAGACCGGAGGTACACCCACGCGAATGTGCATATCAGAAGCCTTGCGATTCACCATTTCGCGCAAGAGCTGTTCAATACGAAGCTGAGCCTGTTCTGCCATTAGGTGTTACCTCCAAACTTGTCACGGAAAATCTTTTCAATTTCATCCTTACGGGCCGCAAGTTCCCGATCACCAGGTTCACGCTGAACCAGTTCCTGGTACATCTTGAGAGCGTCGGCATAAAGTCCCTGGTCAAAATAGATTTCTGCCAAGGTTCTAGTTCCCATGCTATCATCAAGATTCAGTGCGCCCCTTTCGATAGGAGCATCCGGATTCTTTACAAGGCCAGCAGTGATTTCATCGTCAGAGTCACCTGACATCAAGAAATCCATGCCGCTGCCAGTAGTCTTGGGTGTTTCGGTCAGCGCATCATCTTCCATGTCGAACAGACCCTTAAAGGCACCGGAAACTTCACTTTCCAGAGAAGCCAGGTCCGGATTTCCGGCAACGGGCTTTTCGACGAAAGAAACGTCTGCCTCAGGAGCAACTTCAGAAGGAGCCGCGGAACCAACCTCAGGGGCGACAAAATCATCATCGCCACCAAAAAGACTGTCGAAGGACTTATTCAAATCCGTTTCCAAATTACCCGATGCAGGATTCTGCAGAGATTCTTCTACAGCGGCAGTCGTGAGCTGCTGTGCGGATTCAAAATTCAAGTCAGACGATTCGGTTTCTGAATTCATGCCAGGCAAATCCAAATCATCGTCATCACCAAACATGGATGCAAATGCACCGCCCATTTCCTGAGCAATATCAGTAGATTCCTGTTTTTCGGAAACAGGGGCTTCGGGCATAGTCAATTCCGATTCAGCCAAATTAACTTGTTCAACAAGTGTATTTTCAGCCTTTTCCTCGGGCAGATCATCATCCGCGCCAAAGATGGAATTGAAAGCAGAACCAACTTCAGAATCGTCATCCATGAACGACATGGGAGAAGCGATCTGCGGATCGGAAGGAACATCCACTTCCGATACAAACTTCGGTTCTTCGGTAGTTTCTAGGGCAGGAACTTCAAATGTTTCTTCTGCAGCTTGTTCAGCCTGACCTTCGGCAAGCATGTCAACCGGAGCGTCGAAGGAGAGATTGTCATCACCGCCAAGAGACAGTTCAGATAATTCGCTGGACTTTTCAAAGAGATTTTCTTCGGGAAGTTCAT
This sequence comes from Fibrobacter sp. UWH9, assembly GCF_900129715.1. Lineage (NCBI taxonomy): Bacteria > Pseudomonadati > Fibrobacterota > Fibrobacteria > Fibrobacterales > Fibrobacteraceae > Fibrobacter > Fibrobacter sp. UWH9. The sequence continues at coordinate 27,168 of NZ_FQWP01000011.1, forward strand.
CTTCACCGAAAATAGATCCAAAGGCGTCATCCACGCTCACAGGCTTATCGGCAGCGGGAGCGGCTGCGACCGGAGCCTCCGGTACGGCAGGAATATCAGACAAAGCGGAAATAGATTCAGACAGAGGTTCGTCTGACATGGAATCCAGAGATGTAGTGCTAAAGTCTGCATCGGCGGACTTTTCAAACATCGAGAAACCAGCCGGCTCGTCAGCAAGTTCGGCAGCAGGAGCAATTGTTTCTACAGGTGCTGCGGCTTCAACAGGTGCAGCCGGAGCGGCAGGTGCAGAACCAAATTCATCAGGAAGTTCATCTTCGCCGAAAATAGAATCAAAGGCATCGTCCACGCTCAAGGGCTTGTCTGCGGCAGGAGCAGGTGCAGCCGGAGCGGCAGGTTCTTCCAGAGCTGCAGGTGCAGCGGGTTCTTCGAAGGAAGTCGAAGAAGAGAAGGAATCATCGGCAAAAGAAGATGACTTTTCAAACAAGGAAGATTCTTCGGCAGCCGGTTCTACGGGTGCCGGAGCGACAGGAGCTGCAGCAGAGGCTGCAGGTGCGGAACCGAATTCTTCAGGAAGTTCATCTTCACCGAAAATAGAATCGAAGGCGTCATCTACACTCAGGGGCTTGTCAGCAGAAGCTGTAGACTGGCTTTCAAAAATCTTGGATGCATTTGCTTCGGCAGCTTCATCCACAACAGATGCAGAGAAATCAGCAGCCTTGGGAGCAGGCATTTCTTCGGCTTCAAGATCATCATCTAGGCCGAACATATCCGACAGGGCGGCATTAACATCGTTGCCGGAAACATTGTCATCTGCAGGGAATTCTTCAATGGGCTTATCGATATCATCGTCAGCCCTAATGGAATCCATAACAGAATCAAGCGAAGCAGTCAGTTCATCGATTGCGGCATCATCACCGGAATCGCTGTTCGGAAGCATGGCGGCAAGAGCAGCAAACGGATCATCATCGTTAGACGAACTGCTCTCTGAAGCAAAGCCAAAACCAAAAGAGGAAGACTGTTCTGCAGGAGCGTCATCCTCCTGCATACCGGAGCTGAACAAACCTGACGAACCCATGCTTTCAGAAGCAACATCATCGTCAGAGGTTTCGCCGAAAGCTTCACCAAAGGCCTTTTCAAAGGAGCGGCCACCGGAGTTAGACTTTTCAAACAAGCCTCCCCCAAGAGATTCATCGTCAGCAGAATCATCAGGACCGCTAAAGAGTCCAGTATTAGAATTGGATTTTTCGAAAAGACCACCATCGGAGGATTCATCATCATTTCCGGATGACAGGGCATCAGAAAGATTGAAGTTCAGAGAATCGTCACCATCAGACGGAACGTCAAAGCCACCAGAAACTTCTTCGGTAGCGGCGCCAGCAACAGCAGCGGCTTCGGCCACGACTGCAGCCTCAGGAATGACATCGTATTCATCCTTCCAGAACTTGTTCAGGGGATCCATGTCATGGTAGCGACGGTAGCAGCGGTTACGTTCGGCGACATTTCCCAGGCGATCATAAGCGTCGCCCATAATCTTTTGGGCAGCCAGGTTAAACGGATCCATCACAAGAATGTTGGTGCATTCCTGTACGCAATCTTCAAATTCTTCTTTCTGAAAGAGAATCTTGGAACGAACAAGTCTAGCCGCAATATCACCAGGATAAAGGGTCAAACCACCGTTGACTCTCTGAAGAGCAGTGTCCAAATCACCTGCAGCAAGTTCCATATCGGCAAGCCAGGCAAAAATCTTGGACTTACTGTTTTTCTTGCCTACAGACTTTTTTAGAGATTCCAACGTCACCGCCATAAACACCTCTACAATTAGAGCAAAATTGCTTCGTCAGACAAAAGGACAGGAATTCCTTCACGGACAGGGTAAACCCTAGAACCGTCAGCAGTAATCAAAGCCTCGGTCAAGGATTCAGTAATTGTTTCACCCCCCACATTCTTGAGGGTTCCGGCAGAAATAGCACTATTCAAGGCAGAAAGACGTTCGCTATCTGCCAACTTGAGGGCTGCACGAGTTTCGGGGCAGCAAATAATATCCAAAAGCTTAGAATCTAACATAAGACCTTTATTACCAATTACTTACACAAAAATAATATCATTTCGCGAAAACGTTGTAGACCTAATGGAGGTATTTAAGGTTTACAAGGGCATAATCGCCATCTTTTCCGTTTCCTATGAGCAAAAACACACGTAAACCCAACTTTTCAAGCCAATTTACGTCGTAGGGCTCACAATATCCAGAGAAATTGGACACCACCAGAAGTTCGCGGCAGCCAGTTCGATTGCAAACAGACTCCATACTGGAAAGGGGGCCCAACAGGTGCTGACGATTGCTTTCGGAAACCGCCTTAGGGTCATTGGATACGCAACCCAGAATTTCGATACCGGGAATCACGTTGTAACGGTCAAACCAGTTGTCCAGAGAATCCTGGGAGCCGCCCAGCAAAATGGAACGATGACGTTTCTTGGCAAAAATGCGGTAGAAATAGTTTATCCAGAAAGCCACACGACGCCAGGCCTTGAGGGCCAGGGGGATTCCTAGAATCACGATGGAATATCCAAACAATTCCGAGGCATCGGCGATTTCACAATTGCAAGCCCTGCCGCTTAAGCAAACAACATAAGCTAAAACACCTAGAACGGCAATTAAATTCAAAGGAATCAACCGTGTGATGAATTTACGTCCATTCAAGGATGCGGTACTATACTCTCCGCACAAAGCCAAATACAAAATATTGACGACCAGGATTGTATTTAAAAATACGTTTGCATTCACATAGCCGTCGAATTCATTGTTTTCAACAACGCACGCGACAATCCAAACCCAAAAAATCGTCACCACATCCAGGAAGATTTTCCAGAACTTTGGAATCAAACGGGAGAACATGCCGATAAAGGCAGCAAACAGAATACCCAAGGTCACAAACAATGACGGCACAAAGTACAAGTCCTTGTGCTTTCTTACAAAGATAATCATGGCCTTGTAGAAATCCACATAGGATTTCCAACGGCGAGTCTTACAGCTCTGACCTTTAAAATGAAGGATGTTGGTCGCAGGTGTGTAATAGTTCTTGAAGCCAGCCACCTTCGCCCTAAAGCAAAGATCCAGGTCTTCACCGTACATGAAGAAATCTTCGTCAAAGCCATTCAATTCCCTGTACAGATCGCTACGCATGCAGAAGAAGGAACCACTGATGGCATCCACTTCGGTGACCTGTTCCGGGTCAGCGTAAGTCATATTGTAAGAGGCGAACAACTTGCTCTTGGGGAACAATGCGGCCAGGCCCACGGTCTTTGCAATGGCAGAGAACGTAGTGGGGAAAGAACGGCGGCAGGCCAGCTGCAGGGATCCGTCTTCGTTAAGGATTCGGCTGCCGGCAAGACCCGTTTCCGGATGTTCCTGCACGAATTCCAGCATCTTGCGGAAGGAATCCTTGGAAACGAGAGTATCCGGATTGATAAAGAACAGATAGGGGTTGGTAGCCGACTTTACAGCAAGATTACATCCCTTACCAAAGCCCAGATTTTCCTTGGAATCAATCCACAGGACTTCAGGGAAGAACGCCTTGATTTCTGCAGATATGGGTTCAGGCGAACCATTGTCCAACACAATGACCTGGGTATCCAAGCCTTCACTTGCGTCACGGACGGACTTTAGACAGGCAGGAATAAAGTCACAGGAATTGTAGGCGACAATAATAACGGAGCAGGAATAATCTACAGCCATGGAACACCCTTGTTTAGATTATGCCAAACCCAGACGCAGCTTAAGGACCAGGAAGAAAGCTTCAGAAATAATGCCACCGCTCATCTTGGAAGTGCCGCGGGTACGGTCGGTAAACACGATGGGAATTTCCTTGACGGTAAGTCCCTTCTTCCAAATCTTGAAGGTAGTTTCAATCTGGAAGCAGTAGCCATCGCTCTTCATCTTGTCCAGGTTCAGAGCCTGCAGGGCGCTACGACAGTAGCACTTGAATCCACCGGTAGCATCGCTAATGGGAAGACCAGTTGCAATACGGGTGTAGACATTAGCGCCATAGCTAAGAATCAAACGCTTCAGATCCCAGTTGACCACGCTAATCTTACGATCCAGATAACGGCTACCCAGCACAAGGTCAGCACCATTTTCTGCAGCTTCCAGGAAGCGGTTCAAGTCGGCAGGATTGTGGCTAAAGTCGGCATCCATTTCAAAGACGCGTTCGAAGTCACGTTCAAGAGCCCACTTGAAGCCAGTCACATAAGCAGAACCCAGGCCCATCTTGCCGGGACGGCGAAGAAGATGGATGCGGGGATTCTTTGCAGCTTCCGCTTCAACCATGTCTCCGGTACCATCGGGAGATCCATCGTCCACCACCAGGATTTCCAGGCATTCGTTCTGCTTCAAGATAGCAGACATGATCAGCAGGATATTTTCCTTCTCGTTGTAGGTGGGAACAATTACCAAACTCTTAGGATAAGACATGCTTTTGTACTCCAAAACGTTTCTAATCAAAAATCAACAGTTAAAATAACAAACATTACTTGTCGTTAATGGATTCCGCCACAGGATAAGTCTGTTTCTTGTTTCCATTCATCATTTCACCAAGAAGCCCAAGACTAAAGAATTGCACGCCCATGACCAGGGAGAAACCGCCAGCCAGCAAGAGGGGGCGAACATGCAGGGCGCCCAGCTTAATCCATTCATAGCCGAAGTAGCCACAAATGCCAAAACCGGCCAGCATAAAGATCAAGCCAAGCAAGCCAAAGAAATGCAAGGGCTTTGCGGCAAAGCTGCGCAGGAACATGAGAGAAAGCAAATCCAGGAATCCAGAAACCAGACGGGAAACGCCATACTTGGAAACGCCATGAACGCGTGCTCGATGAGCCACAGGCATTTCGGTAATGCGGAAACCCTGCCACTTGGCCATCACCGGAATAAAGCGATGGAAATCGCCATACAGGTGAATGAAGCGGACCACGGAACTGCGGTAAGCCTTGATGCCGCAGTTAAAATCGTGGAGGCGCTGTCCGCAAACTGCAGACACAGTCAAGTTGAACAACTTGGAAGGCCAAGTCTTGTGCCAGGGATCCAGGCGACGGATCTTCCAACCCGAAACCAGATCATATCCCTCATCGAGGATCTTAATCATCTTGGGAATTTCAAGAGGATCGTCCTGAAGATCGCCATCAAGGGTCGCCACATACTTGCCGGTAGCCTTGGAGAATCCGAAAGCCAAGCCAGCAGCCTTACCGCAATTGAACTGGAAGCGGAAAGCCTTCAGGAAGGAATATTCCTTCGACAGGGACTCCACCACTTCCCAAGTGCTGTCACGGCTACCATCATCAATGATAATGACTTCGTAGGTAAAGCCAGTGGGTTCAATAGCGGCAACGATTTCCTTAAGAAGATCCGGAAGATTTTCGCTTTCTTCCTTCACCGGGATAACAAGACTTAAATCCATATAAAATCGCTAGTTTCGAGTTTCAAGTTTCAACAGTTAGTTTGCAGCAGCGACAACCGCAGAGGCTGCGCTATCGGCAGGGGCAGCAGAATCAGCGGCAGGAGCCGGTTCTTCAACCTTCAGAGGTTCGTCGGAAAGGGTTTCTGCCTGACGGATAGCCATCATCAAGCGGGCGCGGCCACCTTCTTCGAAGGACGGAACGGCTTCGAGACCGCGGTTAGCCACTTCGATAGCCTGCTGCTTCATACCTGCAGCCTGGTAGACGAATGCGGCAGCCCAGTAGTTACGCCATTCATCGGGGAACTGCTTAATGCCCATTTCCAGATACTTGGCGGAGGCTGTAGCAAGGCTATCCACCTGAGCCTTCTTGTCGGCTGTAAAGGGATGGCTGTTGCGGAGCTTTTCGATCTTGTCGCGAGCATCGAAGGAAATCTGCAGGTACAGAGAAATGTAGCTGGACAGAAGACGGATGGTTTCGTCATTGATATAGGCGGTACCATCACCAAGTCCGCGATACTTGTAAACATTATCAATAAGGTTTGCGGTATAGGCTGCGTCAAATGCATTACGCTTGGGATTCAGGTCACCCTTCACCAGGTTGTAGACCATACCTTCCTGGACCATGTACTTTTCAAGACCCATGAAGTTGGAGGTTCCAACGGTGGTAGAAATTTCAATGGGGCGATCCATATTCTGGAGAGCAAGATCGACAACCAGCTTATGCTGTGTCAGCATCATGGAACTACGAGTACGGGCAGCCCATTCAGTAAAGGCATCCCAAACCTGATAGTGGACCTTGAACTGCAGTAGCTTAACAGAATCTGCGGCAGACAGCTGCTGACCTTCCATAGCGTCGATGCGGCTCTTCAGCTGAGGCATCAGGCGCTGAGCCTTCTTGACCCAGGTAGAAGTCTGGTGGTTGGGATTGTTAGCGGAACTATTATCAAGAACCATATCGCTATCAATGGTTTCCTTGGTGTAGCTCAGCTTAAGAATCGGTTCGTTTTCAAGCATCTGCTTGATGTACCAGTCGGTGTTACCCAGAGACAGGTTCACCACGCGCACGTCCTTACGGACTCCGGCCACTTCCTGTGCAAACCACAGCGGGAAGGTGTCGTTATCGCCATTGGTAAAGAGGATGGCGTTGGGGCGGCAGCTGTTCAGCAGGTTGAATGCGTAATCCCAGGGAACCCACAGGCCAGAACGGTCATGTTCCTTGTAGTTGGAAGCACAGGGAATTACAAAGGAAACAAGCACCAGGGCGGCTGCCAGCGGAGCGGCCAAGGTAGGCATAGTTCCGGTAGCGCAAAGGAACACCAGGATACCAGCGCCGATACCGAAGATGAGGCTCATGAAAATGAAGGCCGGAGTATAGAAGTAGTCACGTTCGCGAACTTCGAGATGAACGGATTCGGGGAACGGTGCGCGGCTACCCACCTGGGCAAAGCCCTGTTCGATCTTGGTCCAGTTCTGCCATACAGAGGAGTTGGTGTATGTTTCCAGCTGCTTCTGCAATTCAGCAATACGACCCTGGGTATTTTCGCGACCCTTCAGCATTTCGATGCGGATCTTGGTATGTTCGATATTCTGACGCATGTCGATCAGTTCGTTGGGATCCGGCAGGGCGTTAATGCCTACACCACGAGAATTCAGATCCTGAACATTACGAGTCATGACGCTGACCCAGTAGTCATGGTCACGCTGTTCCATACGAGCGCCATCGGCGAAGTTGATGTAGAACAGCAAACCGAGAGAGCAAAGGGCATAAAGAATAGAAGTAAATACGCCAAGTTTCTTGTTACGTCTCCAGATAAAGACGCAAACCATAACGATAAGACCGTTAAAGATGAGGAAGATCAAGAGCTGCGGCAAGACAGCATCGCCCATGAAGCTCATCTGAGTGGGGAACTTGAAACCAAAGCGTTCCACAGGCTGATTGTCTGCAGAATCAAAGGTGTAAACGCCATTGGCATAGTTCACCTCGCCCACCTTGTAAGGCAGGTACTGGGCCATCTGGTATCCACCGTAACCCATATGAGGGAAGCTGAGGAACTGATGGGCGGTACGGGCACGGCGGTAGAAGGCACGGCTAATCATGCTTTCGGAGCCATACTGCTTACGTTCGATAAAGGCGTTAAAGGCATCCCAGTTTTCAGCCTTGAACAGGTTACCCAACTGCAGGTTGCCCTGATCATCGCGGATGTTGATTTCCGGATTGTTTTCGTCGATGGTCGGATTCAGTTCAGAACGGATGGGAATGTAAAGATGAGTGCTGTAACCAATCAGGGCAAAGAAAGCAAAGGCAAGAGAAAGGCGTACAGCCTTGTTCATGCGCGGGCGGAAAGGCTTTGCAACACTGAGGATAGCCAAGACCACAAGGCAACCCAGGGAAATTTCAATAAAGGCGGACACCATGTAAATCACGGAGCACAGGAGAGTACCGGTGATCCACACAGGAATGCGTTCCACAATCTTCTTAGGTTCTGCCACCAGCAGCAAGGCAAACACGGCAGGAACGGTAAGCATTGTGTACAAGTGAGCGCCAACACCAAGGAATGCGATGTAGCAAATGAAAATCAGAATGCGGTTTGCATAATCTTCATCGTCACGCTTGTTGTACCAGACCAGACCCAGGTAAGACACCAGCATCAAGATGAGCATGGCAATGCCGTAAACTTCAGCTTCCACGGCGTTGAACCAGAAGGTATCAGAGAAGGTCAGCAAGAAACCAGCCACCAGGGCTGCGGTACCGAGAACAATATAACGAACCTTTTCGGAGATCTTTTGAGCAAGGGCGTCGGTCTTAAGGACGGTTGCCAGAAGTTCCCAGGCGAAAAGGGCGGTAACATAAACAGTCGCAGCGGAGCTAACCACAGAAATGTAGTTCACGCGCTTTGCGATTTCTTCAACAAAAGGCAGAAGAACAATTACTGCACGGGCAAAGAAAACGAAGAAGGGGGTTCCAGGAGGATGGGGAATACCGAGGGTGTTAGCACAGGCCACGAATTCACCGCAGTCCCAGAAGGAAACGGTGGGAGCCATGGTCATGGCATAGACAACCAAGGCAACCAAGCAGGTGATACCTGCAAAAATATGCTTCATCCACTTTTCTTTATTGAACACGTTACTTCTCCTTAGTACCCGGAATCACGATGCCGCGGCTCTGCAAGAAGCCGGTCAGCAAACCATTAACAAAAGACGAGGAAGAATCAGTGCTGAACTTGGCAGCAATCTGAACCGCTTCGGAAATAGCCACCTTCATGGGGACTTCGGGAATGTAAGTCAGTTCCACCATGGCGATTCGCAGAAGAATACGATCCAGGCTGGCCATACGGTCCAGTTCCCAATGAGCGGCGGCAGCCTTGATGCTTTCGTCAAGGTCAGCGCGGTGTTCCTGAATCAGGTCCACCAGTCTCATGCCATACTTCTTCTGGTTGTCGTGAATTTCCTGAGCTTCAAGAACTCCAGGAAGAGCCTGAGCCACAGTCTGTCCGGTGATTTCCATGGCGTACAGCAACTGCATTGCAAATACGCGGGCGGGTCTAAAACTTACTTGTGCCATAAAACTTTCTCGTTTTTTATAAGTCTCAGTTTACGTTTCTTTTTTTATTAAATCTGCTTGTAGAGGTTTGCCATTTCGACGGCGGTAGAAGCCCAGCTGCAACCCAGGTTGCCAGCCTTAAGGCCTGCGCGGTTCATAGCCTGGTCTACGGTATCGGTAGTGAGGATCCCCAGAATCATGGGAACCTTGCCTTCGGCGGCAATACCGGCAATACCGCTGGTAGAATTGTTCACAACCACGTCGTAGTGGCCAGTTTCGCCACGGATAACTGCACCTAGAGCCATAACGGCATCAAACTTGTTGGAATCCGCCATGCGGCGGCAAATACCCGGCAGTTCAAAAGCGCCCGGAACATGAGCCACGGTAATATCCTTTTCATCTACGCCAAGGATCTGCAGCTGGCGGAGTGCACCATCCAGCAGTTTATCCGTCACGATTTCATTAAAGCGGGCCACGGCGATCGCCACCTTCAGGCCAGTTCCATTCAGAGAATTCTTCAGTTCGTTCATAATACTCCCTTAAGCCTCGTCCAACTTCAGGTCGTGGCCCATCTTTTCTTTCTTGGTTCGCAGATAGAAACGGTTAATGTTATTGGGCTTGATTTCGATAGGAACACGTTCCACGATTTCAAGACCGTAAGCGGAAATACCATTGATCTTGCTGGGGTTATTGGTGAGCAAACGCATCTGCTTCACACCCAGGTCAGCCAAGATCTGTGCGCCGGTACCATACTGGCGTAAATCAGACTTGAAGCCCAGCTTGATGTTGGCTTCTACGGTGTCCAGGCCCTTTTCCTGCAATTCATAAGCGCGGAGCTTGTTGCAGAGGCCAATACCACGACCTTCCTGGCCGCGGAGGTAAAGGAGCACTCCCCCATGTTCACCAATGAACTTCATGGAGGCTTCCAACTGCTCACCGCAGTCGCAGCGCATGCTGCCGAAAATATCGCCCGTCAGGCATTCGCTATGGACGCGAACATAAACCGGCTTGCTGAAATCCGGATTGCCAGCAACCCAGGCCACATGTTCCACACCGTCGGTGGAGCTGCGGTAGGCGTAGGCCTTGAATTCGCCGTACTTGGTAGGGACGTTGGGAGCAGCCACACGCTGCACCAGCTTTTCGTTCTTCAGGCGGTAGGCGATCAAGTCGTGGATAGAGATAATCTTGATGTCGAACTTCTTGGCCACTTCCTGCAACTGAGGCATACGGGCCATGGTGCCGTCTTCGTTCATGATTTCGATGAGAGCGGCAGCCGGGCGAAGTCCAGCCAGCTTTGCCAGGTCCACGGCAGCTTCCGTGTGGCCTGCGCGGCGGAGCACGCCTTCTTCCTGGGCGTACAGCGGAGAAATGTGGCCAGGGCGGCCGAAATCGCTGGGCTTGGAAGCAGGATCGGAAAGAGCCAGAATGGTGGCGGCACGGTCATGGGCAGAAACGCCAGTGGAGCAACCTTCGATCTTATCCACCATGATAGTGAACGGGGTACCCAGAATGGATGTGTTTTCTGCGGTCTGACGGGTCAGATTCAATTCGTGGCAACGCTTGATAGGCAGCGGGCAGCAAAGAACGCCACGGCCTTCGTGGAGCATGAAATTCACCTTTTCCGGTGTAATCTTTTCGGCGGCGATTACAAAGTCGCCTTCATTTTCACGATCTTCGTCATCGACGACAATGAGGAATTTACCGGCCTTGAAGTCTTCAAGGGCTTCTTCGATCGTATTAAGCAAGGTCACGCTCCTTCAAATAATTTTCGATATATTTGCCAAGCATATCTACTTCTACATTCACAATAGTACCGGGAACCCAGTTACGCAAATTGGTGCGGGCCAGCGTTTCGGGAATAATGCATACGCGGATGGAATCCTCGAACTTTTCGGCCACCGTAAGGCTAATGCCGTTCAAGGACACGGAACCGCGACGGATTACATAGCGGCGCAAGTCCTTAGGGAGTTCCAAATCCACTTCCACGCCCGTTTCGCGATTGGCAACGGCCAAGACCTTCACGGAAGTATCCACATGGCCCATCACAAAATGACCGCCCATAAAGGAATCTGCCCTGCAGGCCTTTTCAAGATTCACAAGTTTTCCCGGTTCAGCTTGCTTGAAAGAGGTGTTTTCCACCGTCTGGTGCATCAGGCAGAAGGTAGCCTCGTCGTCGGTGCAGCTTTCAATGGAAAGGCACACACCATCGTTAGCGACACTATCGCCCAAATTGCAACCCTTAAAGAAACCGGGTGCGGATAAGCGCATGGTCAGCGCATCCCCTCTCGTTTCCAGAGAAAGGATGGTTCCCGTACTTTGAATAATACCAGTAAACATACGGGCCAAATTTAGAAAAAGACGAGAGACGAGAGACGAGAGACGAGAGTGAAAACAGGCGAATAACGCTGATTTTGAGGTCGGACCAGTACTGCAAGTTAGATTTAGCTAACATCCATATTATACAACGGTAATTTCCTATAGGTAATGGCTAGGGGGGGTATACTACATTTACCCACAGGAATTATCTCATTGGGACGGAGGAATCATGATTATTTTTGAACACCCTATAAAGGCAGCCTTCATTGGCTTTACCACAGCGTCTATACTAGTCGCCAATGGAGACGACGAGTCAAGTAATCCTGTAACAAACAATACCTAAACCAGAAACTCCTGACTGAGGGAGAATACGGAGTAATCTGTGATCCTCCAGAAAGAACGCAGGGAGTGTGCCCTGCAGGATGGCATATTCCATCCGCTAAAGAATGGCTTGACCTTTTCAGCAACACAATCAACAACGGCCGAGTCAAGTCTTCAGCAATCGGAAACGATCTCAAATCCTCAAAAGGATGGAATAGTGGAACACACAAGGATATATACGGCTTTTCGGCAATTCCCACGGGAGCATGGGGGAATAGGCCCAGGTAGCGGATTAGGAGAATATTCCGGCATGTGGAGTTCCGATGAACAAGGAACTTACGGCGCTTACATGGTTTCATTGGACGTAGAACGTTCTACAGCTTGGTTGTACGACGAAAGCAAGGCTCTGTTTTTAAGCATTCGCTGCCTTATGGATTCAGACAAAGATCCTACAGATACAACTTCTTTTACAGGAAGCAACAAACAGCCAACACTTAACAAGGTTATCCAAGAAGGCTTTTCCGTAGAAGACTATATGAATTCCCAAGTTGACTATGGCACGCTCACGGACAAGCGCGACGGGCAGGTGTACAAAATCACGAAGATTGGTTACCAATGGTGGATGGCAGAAAATCTAAAGTATGCAGACAGTATAAAAACGCCAAGCCTCGTAAATGGTAGCTGGTGCTACGACGACAATGACCAACGTTGCCTGCTAACAGGACGTCTATACACCTGGGCTGCCGCCATTGACTCCGTCAAACTGGAAAACAGTTCTCTGAAATGTGGATTTGGAACTAGCTGCAATATTCCAGACCGAGTACAAGGAATATGCCCTGAAGGATGGCATTTGCCGAATCAGACAGAATGGAACGATCTGGTGAACAAGCTTGGAGGCAATAAAGTTGCGGGACACATCCTTAAAGCCCAATCTGGCTGGGGATCTAGTAATACCACGCATTTTCAGTGCGTTGCTTAAAGGACTACTAAACCCGATTATTGCGTTTATGCAGGATAATAGACGGTAAGCACATCGGGGCCGGCCATGAAGGATTCCTTGGCCACGATGTTCTTGGGAAGTTCCGGAAATTCCAGGCCTTCCTTGATGTTGCCAGAGGCAGCGAGATCTGCGATGGCATCGTCGATGCGGCAGTCGGTGGAGCGCCAGATATTCAGGCGGTTCCAAAGAGGTTTGGGAGCGACAATGGTTTCGCCAGTAGAAACGGCGTCGGCAAACAATTGATTGGCGAGACCTGCGCCCGGTTCCACCATCAGACGATGCATACCACGGGCAGAAAGATCGTCGATCATGGAAGTCCAATTTTCAGCGAAAGTGGATCCAGTCAAAAGAATGACGCAAGGCACTTCGTTAGATTCTTCGACTTCGCGCTCCGCACTTCGCTCTGAATGACACGGGAGGGAGCGTTCAGAAAAAGCAGGCTGTGGGACGCAGGAGAAAACGAGAATCTTTTTTTCCTGATTCAGAGAGAAGACTTTCAGCTTCGAAACTTCTTCTGCGGAAAATTTATGATGTCCCGCCCACACAATTTTTACGGGATCGTTTCCGGCAGCGTTACGGACATTCAGGCTAGGATTATCAGCAAGAACGGTTCCTGCCCCAACAAGAACAGCATCGCTGATGGCGCGGAGTTCATGATTCCAGCAGTTGGCCCCATCACCAGTAATGCGGACAGGCAAATGTTCGCCATTCAAACCAACAACGCCCATGAAATTTTCCTGGGAGACGGCGCATTTTACTTCTACAAAAGTACGCTTGTTGCGAACGTAGAAATCGTAAGCTTCGAAGTAACGTTCTACGTCGTGGAAGACGGTACGACCTTCCGCTTCCGCCTCGCGAGACATTCCTGCTAGATTCTTCGCTTCGCTCAGCATGACACCCGAGGACTCGCTCAGCATGACATGCGAAGGTTCACTCAGGCAGTTGCATTCGCCGCATCCACAATCGTCCCAGCCATCATCCACTTCAGCGGCGATGCAGGCGTCCACGCCTTCGAAAACTTCGATTCCGGCTTCTTCCAAAATCTTACGGCTGTTCCCGCGGACAACAGGATTGGGGTCCCCGTGAGCGTAAAAGACTTTCGCAATTCCAGCGTCAATGACGGCCTTGGTGCAGGGAGGCGTGCGGCCGTAATGGCAGCAGGGCTCCAAAGTCACGTAGATAGACGCACCACGAGCCAGTTCGCCCGCGTCACGCAACGCCATGACTTCGGCATGGGCACTTCCGGGGCGCTGCGTACGCCCCTTCCCCACGATAATTCCATCTTTAACCACAACGGCACCCACCGCCGGATTGGGGCGGCTCACGCCAATAGAAAAGACGGACTCATCAAGAGCCAACCTAAGAAAGTTCATTTACAGCTTCGTTTTTTAGTCAAACGTACTATCGAACTAACCACTACTTCTTGGGATAAGCCAAGAAACCGCCAAGAACATTGTAAGCGCGGTCATAACCATTGCGCATCAAAATCAAGGTAGCAGCTTCACTGCGGCGACCAGAGCGGCAGTAAACCAGGACGTCCTTATCCTTGGGCACTTCAGCCAGACGGTACTTCAATTCACTGAGAGGAATATTCACGGCATGGGGAGCATAACCATCATTCAGTTCGTCCGGATTACGAACGTCCAGGTACATTGCACCCGAGGCGTTCATTTCCATGGCCTTATTCCAGTCAATGTTCTTCACTTCATCAACAATGTTTCTGGGAGCTGCAGGCTGGGCAGGAGCCGGAGCCGGCTGAGCCACGGGAGCAGCTTCAGGAGCCTTTTCAGCAGCCTTCTGTTCATTACAGCCTGCCATCAGGAACATTCCGGCAAAAGCAAACATCATCAACTTATTCATTTTATTACTCCTACTATTTTTTTTCAATAAAATCATTTACGCCAAGCAGCATATACACCATCAAAATCTTGTGCGTTTCACCGTCTAGATTTTTAATCGGAACGGCATTCATCCAAAGCAAAGAATCTGAAGCCCCAAAAACACCTTTCCAGGCAACAGCGCGTCCTCGTTCAAAAACCTCAGACAAATATCTATGGAAAAGCGAGAAGTACTTCGGGCGCACCACTTCCAGCAAACGAACCCCTTCGACCTGTTTGGGAGATTCCCTTCCAAAGGCCAGGGAAAAAGCCTGATTGCACCCGGCAATCTTATAATCTCTGTCAACCCAGACCACACGAATATCCGGGAGTCTCAAGGCAGAAGCCAGCAAATCGCTACTATCGACGCCATCCTCCAGCACAGGATTATCCTGCAGCAGTTCCATGCGGCGGGCAGCCCCCTTAAACACCATATTGGAACCTTCTTCCATGGTCAAACGGCCATTAAAGGTGTACCAGTCCGTAGCCCCGTCAGACCTCAGCAAACGAAGGCAAATACCTCGACGATCCTCGCTATCATGACCCGACGCTCTGAAATCCACAATTCGGGAATTCAGCATCTTTTCAAAAATTTCGCAGTCTTTCGCCGGCATCATGTTTTTAAGGTTCTGAACACCCACGGAGCGGGGAACCACACGACCTTCTTCATCGATAAGAGGCGTAAGCAAGGTGAAGCGACGGGAATCCACATCAAGAGACCACAGGAAGTCCCCCGTATTCTGCAGAAGCATATCGATATTCTGTTTCAGTTCATCGCGCTGGTTTCTGGACTCCACATCCAAGGTCACATTCTTGATCAGAAGAACGGTGTTATCTTCGCCCGTCTTCTTCTGGATAAAAGCACGCAACTCGTACCAGCGCAAGCCTAATTCACTATCGTAACTAAAGATAAAGGGAATATCCGGATAGGAAGCCAACCCCTTGGTATAATCCTTCAGACGTGCATATTCCTGAGCCGAAAGAATCTTCTTGAAGTTCTGTTCCTGGCAAATACGTTCAAAAAGAGGATCCGCAATGAATCGCGGCGTGGCATCAATCAGGTTGCCATCCATAGAAAGCACCACCTGAAATTCGCCCAGGTATTCCGAAAAATTGGAATAGGCCTTCTGCTTTTCGCGGGAATCCCTAATCAGCAAGATCGAAATGACCAACGCCACCCCAACCAGGAAAAAGGCAAAAAGTGAAGCCGCAATGATATTCAGCGAGATAAACATAAATTCAGTCCAAATTACAATCTACAAGATAGTCTTTTTTCCAATTTTCTTTTTAACACTTAGACCAAACCAGTCCAGAGAATGATCAGATTTTCCAATAGAACCACCAACATTCCACAAATCAAAATGAAAATTCACGCCTAGCCCCACACAAAAACCGGGAAACCGGTAAAAAGTAGACAAAGAGACAAACCTAAAATTTAGAGAAGAACCCATATAAGCAGAACGGCCATCCCATTGAAAAAAAGCATCTAGGCTATCGCCAGGTTTTATGGTAACGCCAGAAAGGTACTGCATATTTTTTAATGGTTCATGAAAAAAATTCCACAGGTACGTCCACAAAATTAATCGTCCATACACAATAGATGCGCCCGCCTTATAACGATGGGACGTCCACAATTCATCACCGGGAGTCCACTCCATCGAAAATCCATAGGCGCCCCCAACAGCAAGCCAATCGCCATTCACAGACATGCCCCATTCTGTATAAATTTTTCTGTATAACGAATCCATTGATTCATAAGAACCAATAAAAGCCCCTCGATACCTGGAGTCACCCCATTCCCCAGAAACAGAAGATGCCAACTGATCCGTTTCCGGCAAACGGTAAAAATCCATACTGAATCCAGGATTCGCAAAACGAGCCGGCGACGAGGAATAATCAGAAAGAAGCCAGGAAATATCATTACCAAAGGCGAACCCAACCAGCAGAAGCAAAAACGCAATTTTATTCATACGAAGCCCTACGGACGAATCAGAATTCCCACAACATTTTCAAACTTGCCCGTCGAGATAGACACGTAAGCAACCCCCAAGCCCATTCCATCAAGAGACACTTTACGCCAGGCATTAAATCCAGGGGGCACATCGGCCTTCCAACGCTCCCGCCCAGCAGAATCCAGCAGACGGAGAGATACCTGAAATTCGCTTTCAACATAAACTCTTAACGAATTACCTCCTAGGCGAACCACCCTAGAAGAAAGCTTGTATGTAAAAGGAGACTGGATTTTTTCGTTCGTCCCATTAGACCGCACAAAACCTGGGGTATTCTCCGATTCCATAGTCAAGGGATTAAAGCCTGACGGACATGACACCATATGCCGATCCCAGCAAACGCTATCCACCACAGCCTCCCCGCTGCAAATGGAAATGCATCCCGACGAATTATTCAGATAACCAAGCGCAACCTGAACCAGCCCCACATCCCTATAGCCAAGATATTCCCTGAGTTGTGCGGTATCCTTGGTCAGCACGATGGTCTCATAAGGGTCTATAAACCCGACACCCCAGCTTCCACCTCGGCCACAAAAGCGAAATTTTTCGAGAGGGACGGCTACCGCACTACGATTGTACACTTCCACCCATTCCGGTTCAGGCTCCTGGGGGCAATGATGCACCTCCGAAACCACCAGCGGCCCCCCACCTGGCGCAAATAGCAAGGTGTCTAGCGAATCGTTATATGGAGCTTCATCGGGCGGTAGATTCCCGCGAATCCAAAAATCCCGGGAAGATTCCCAGCTAAAATTCCCAACCACCCACAAGGAGTCAATCACACTTGCACTTCCATCCAGGGGGATGCGCTCCAACCGTAGCCAGGCAGAATCACACCCCGTCAAGAAAACCGTATACTTGTCATGGTCCCGCAAAACAGGAGCGAGGCCGCAGTCAGCCACTCCGACTTCATATTGCGGGTTAGCGCACCCTATGGTCGGTTCCGCAAAAATCCAACGGTCAGAATCTTTCACCCGCTGTAACGCCATTCCCGCCTTAGGCTCTGGAATTTCAACGGAATCCACACACGAACCCGCCCAAAGACGCCACGTAGACCTCCTGGAATTCGGAAGACTTAACTTTCCCAATAAGCCACACGCCACCCCATTCCCCTTAGGGCAATACAGGCTATCATGAACCAGGACGAATCGTTTGAAGGTCGAACCGGACTCCCAGGAATTACCTCTGGGCAAGGCAAAAGATAAAGCCGGTTTTTCATCCATCTGCACCCATAGGCTTTCCGCCCCACAATCATCCAGACGAATCTCGACGAATTCTCCTTCCTGATCAGGAACATCCTTGGGATCAGAAAAGAATTCCACAAAACGAGGGCAGGCAAGAGCGGAACCCAAGCCAAAACATAAAAAGCAGAGAACTGCAAGAACTGCAGCCCCGAATCCTTGATTTTTCAAGAAATCACCCCTTGGGGTGAGCCGCCTTTAGCCAGTTCGAGCCGGCGCCATTTTCTCGGGCGGTTTGCCTACGATCGGTAGAAATCAATCTACAGAATGATCGTTGGGCAACATATAGGCAAGCGGATTTACAGGAGAATTGTTCACCCACACTTCGTAGTGAAGATGGGGTCCGACAGATCGACCTGTATTTCCCATGTATCCAATAACTTGGTAACGATGAACGAACTGACCCGGATGAACAATATACATCTGCATATGGCCCAGACGAGTCTTGATTCCATTCCCGTGGTCAATAGCCACGAAGTAACCAAAAGAAGAACTAAGCTGAGCAACGTCCACCACACCGTCGGCGGGGGCGAAAATCGGAGTCCAGCGTTCGTTAGAAATATCGACACCCTGATGCATCTTGCCCACTTCACCCGTGACAGGGTGAATACGGGGACCAAAAGAAGAAGCGAAACGCCCCTGGGTAGGAGAAATAGACGGAACGAAACGCCACATGGAAAGTTTCTGGTCCATATATTTGCCCAAGTTGTGGAAAGAAGCGTCGTTATTGTGGAGCTTGGACTGCAAACGCTTGGCCGTTTCGCCCAGCAGAGCCATTCGTTCTACAACAGGAGACGTGGTGCGCAGCAACAGGGAATCCTCGCCAATGGCGCCACCGGTACCCATTTCACGGGAAGATTCATCCTGAGTGGGCAGGCTGAATCGAGCATAAAGGCGATTTTCGTCACGGAGGAAGTCAGACGTGGTGCCAGCCAGATAATCCAGAGTCCCCTGAATCTGGGACATTTCGCTATCCAGGCGGTGACGTTCATCCAGCTGGTGGTTCAACACACCTTCGTAAATGGTGGTGGTCACCATCTGCACAGCAAAAAGGATGGCGCCAATAACCACAAAAACACGAAGCACCGGCCACGCCTTGAACAGGACGGCAGGCACATGCAGGGTCATCGATTTCGATGACTTCTGGAAGTGTATGGTGGTCTTAACAAAATTCACGGCGGGTAAGATAGTAAAAAATATGACCAAGCGAACGTAAAAATTCACACAACATGGAACATGGAGGGAACAATTTTTACACAAAAAGCTGGATTTTTTGTCAGATTTCTCTACATAAAAAAGATTTGTAAAACTGTTAACTCCATGAGAATCAACAAGTTACATATATAAAATCGAAATAGGGAAAAACAAGACAATTCATTTCGCCCCCAATGGGCGAAATGTGTAATTTACAAAGTATTTTTTTCAAAAAATGATAATCAAGTGTTAAACCGGAT
The DNA here is from genome assembly GCF_900129715.1 of Fibrobacter sp. UWH9. Classification (NCBI taxonomy): domain Bacteria; kingdom Pseudomonadati; phylum Fibrobacterota; class Fibrobacteria; order Fibrobacterales; family Fibrobacteraceae; genus Fibrobacter; species Fibrobacter sp. UWH9. The sequence goes on from NZ_FQWP01000011.1 coordinate 46,371, forward strand.
TGTCAAAATCAACAAATTTTGCAGGAATATTCAATTCTTCCTGGATTTTTTCGGCCAAGGCACGAACGCCAAAGACCTCTGTTCGATGATGACCACAATTGACCAAATTAAATCCCAATTCCTCACAGTCAATCGGAACATGTTCCTTAATTTCCCCTGTTACCAGGACATCGCAGTCCAACTTCATAGCCTCTTCAATGGCGCTTGAGCCCGAGCCGCTGCAAATAGCCACCCTTTTAATGGTATCAGAACCATACATCAAGGCATTCTGCAATCCATAAGGGAACGCATTGGCTACGCTTTCCATAAATTCCGTCTGAGTCGCAGCAGTTTCCCACTCGCCAACTACGCCAATGGTCTTTTCACCTTCCTGCAAGAATCCCGAAATGTTGCTAAGCCCCATCGCCTTGGCAATTTGAACATTATTTCCCACTTCCATATGGCCATCCAAAGGCAAGTGGTAACCATAGAGATTTATGCCATTATTAAAAAGCTTGCGCATGCGAGCGCCAAAACGGCCTACTGGCACACGGTCTTCATTTTTCCAAAATCCATTAGGATGATGTACGATAATGCAATCAGCGCCGTCTTCAATTGCGGCATCAATCAGACAGTCCCGGAAACTCACCCCAGTAACCACTCGAGTCACCCGAGTATTCGCTTCGACACAAAGACCATTAACGCAATAATCCTTGAAGGACTTCGGGTCAAGCAAATCATTCAACCAGGCAGAGAAAAAATTAATATCCATAATTCATTACTCCCATAACTGTTCAAACACTACAATTATGATACATAATCTAGCACTAATATATAAATATCCAAGAAAACTTTAGAAATATGATTATTCTAAAGAATAATAGTTTTTATATCTTTAAAAAATGGACTTGTTGATTTTTTAATAGAGGTTTTTTCATAAATCATATTCATAAACAAATAGATTGAGTCTATTTTAGGGGCGTCCCATTTTCAACAAAAACAGGTTGAATCCATTTCGCAACGACTCAACCTCTCTGAAAATTAGGTTGAGCCCTCTTTTGGACCAGATTTCCATACACATTTCAACAAAAATTAGTCATAACCCCTTGACAAAGTAAGCAAACTATCTATATTTGGCATCGTCAATGAGGAAACTCGCTGATCTGATTGCTTCATAGCTCAGTTGGTAGAGCCCGCGACTGTTAATCGCGTTGTCCTTGGTTCGAGTCCAAGTGAAGCAGCTTAGAAGACCCGTTCGAAAGAACGGGTCTTTTAGTTTTTCAAAAAACTAGACGTTTTTTTACAGATTTAACGATTCGCTTCATGGTCCATGTTTACGCATTTTGCTAAATTCGTGGGTCGACACAAATAGTTGTTTTTCAGCGCTTGGGATTGTCAAAAACGCGACATTCTTTTCGGTGCTGTTACATAAGGAGCCAATAATGGCACATTATCTCTTTACTTCTGAATCCGTATCCAAGGGTCACCCGGATAAGGTCTGCGACCAGATTTCCGACGCCATCCTGGATGCCTGCCTTGCACAGGACCCCAACAGCCGCGTCGCTTGCGAAACTCTCGTGAACACCGGCCTCGTGGTCATTTCCGGTGAAATCACCACCAAGGCAGTGATCGACTACCAGCAGATTGCCCGCAAGACCATCAAGGGCATCGGCTACGTGAATCCGGAACTGGCCTTCGACTACAAGGGTTGCTCCGTTCTCGTCGCCATGGACAAGCAGTCCCCCGATATCGCTCAGGGTGTGGACGCCAAGGCTGCCGACGGTAAGGAAGACGACAAGCAGGGCGCAGGCGACCAGGGCATGATGTTCGGTTATGCCGTGAACGAAACCAAGGAACTGATGCCTCTGCCCATTAGCCTGGCTCACAAGCTCATGGAAGAAATTCAGAACCTCCGCGAAAAGGGCAAGATCAAGTGGCTCCGTCCGGATGCCAAGTCCCAGGTCACCGTGGAATACGACGAAAACGACAAGCCGGTCCGCGTAGACACAGTGGTCATTTCTACCCAGCACGATGAATTCGTGAACGGCAAGGAACTGAAGCACAAGACTATCGAAAAGGAAATCATCGAAAAGCTCATCAAGAAGGTTGTTCCTGCCAAGCTTCTCGACAAGAACACCCGTTACCTGATCAACCCCACCGGCAAGTTCGTGGTTGGCGGACCTCACGGCGACTGCGGCCTCACCGGTCGTAAGATCATCGTGGACACCTACGGCGGCATGGGTCGTCATGGTGGTGGCGCATTCTCCGGTAAGGATCCTTCCAAGGTGGACCGTTCTGCCGCATATGCAGCCCGCTACGTTGCAAAGAACATTGTGGCTGCAGGCCTCGCCCACCGTTGCGAAGTACAGCTGGCATACGCCATCGGCTACTCCAAGCCGGTTTCTGTGCTGGTGAACACCTTCGGCACCGGCAAGATCAGCGACCGCGACATCGAAGCTATCGTCGCTAAGAACTTCGATCTTTCTCCCGCTGGCATCGTAAAGATGCTGGACCTGAAGAAGCCCGGCTACCAGGCAACTGCAGCCCTCGGCCACTTCGGTCGTGAAGGCGCACGTTTCACTTGGGAAAAGACCGACAAGGCAGCTGCATTAAAGACCGCAGCCGCTAAGCTCAAGTAACTTCCGTTTAAGACGAAAAGAGAGGGCCGTTTTTCAACGGCCCTCTTTTTTATGTTCTCTATAAAGTTAGCGTTCTAGGCCCGCGACCTAGTATTCATCTATATCGCTAAAATCACCATTGGCATCGGCCATTTCTTCGAATAGTCCCACATGCCGAACCATGACAATCGCCTTAATCACCAAGAGGGATGCCATCAAGAGAATCGCCGTCATGAACAGGCAGATAACTTGATTCTGAACAAAGCCTGTCATCAAGAAGCCGATAAAGGAAATGCATACTACAAGAACCACATAGGGGAGCTGCGTAACAATGTGGTCCATCAGGGAACAATGAGCGCCCGTAGAAGCCATAATGGACGTATCAGAAATAGGAGAACTATGGTCTCCACAGACTGCTCCCGCACAGACCGCCGACAGGCCAATCACACAGGTTGACGGAGTTTGCGCGTAGTTAAGGATCGAAACAACAATCGGAGCCAAGATCGCAATCGTTCCCCAGCTTGTCCCCGTCGCAAACGCCATGAAGCAAGCCAGCAGAAAGATAAACGCCGGAAGGAACTTCACATAGGCACCAAAATCGCCAATGAAAGTCGTAAAGAAAATTCCGATTCCAAGCCCCTGTCTAGCGATATTTCCAAAGAGCCAGGCCAAAGTCAAAATGGCAATGGGCACCACCATCTGTTTAATGCCGTCGGGTATAGACTTCATGGAATCCGCAAAGGAAACGCTCTGACGTAATCTAAAATAGAAATGGGCAAAAATGTTCGTTACAAAACCACCTACGGCAAGTCCCTTGGAAGCATCGCTGTTGGCAAAGGCATCCAGGAAGCCAACCCCGTCAAAAAGACCGCCAGTCGCGAGAATGCCCACAAGGCTACACACGCACAAAGCCACCACAGGTATGATAAAGTCCCACATGGAACCTACATGTTCTAGAGATTCCTTCTTTTCTTCATCTTCAAAGGGGCGGTCATGAGTAGAATAGACATCGTCATTAAGCTGCGCATTGGCTTCGTGACGAAGCATCGGGCCAAAGTCAATATTCAGCAGCGAAATGAAAACAATCATCAGGATTGTCAGCAGACAGTAAAAGTTGTAGGGAATCTGCATAAAGAACAGGTCAATGCCGTTAATCTTATCGGTTTCGACATAACCCGAAACGGCAGCAACCCAGGAAGATAGCGGAGCGATCATGCAAACAGGGGCTGCAGTAGAATCCACAAGGTACGCCAACTTCGCACGGCTAATCTTATGGGAATCTGTAACCGGGCGGACCACAGTCCCGACGGTAAGGCAGTTGAAGTAGTCATCAATAAAGCAGACAACACCAAGCAATAGGGTAAACAGTAGGGCCCCGCGACGATTCTTCACATGGGAAGAAAGCCAAAGGGTAAAGGCCAAACGCCCTCCACTTCTGTTAACTAGGTCCACAACAATTCCCACCGAAACCAGGAACAAAATAATTCCAAGGTTGCTGGAATTGCCCAATATGTCAAGAAGCCCCACGTTGCTTCCATCGCCGCCCACCATACAGAGGAGCGCCTTACCAGGAATATCTGCAAGGTCATTGGTAGACATCATCAGAATAGCCCCGGAAAAACACCCGTAAAGCAGCGACGAGAAAACTTCCTTTGTCACAACACACATGGAAATGGCGGTTATAGCAGGCAACAGGCACCAGACAGACCCCACCATTCCTTCTTCATAGACCAGCAACAGCCAAATATGAAGCACGATAAAGAAGCTTATGGCTCCCACAAATTTATGACGTCGGATCCAGTTCATCTAAGCCTGCCTAATCTTTCTACAGGCTTCGCATACTTTCCTGTAATCAGCAAGGAATGTTTCAAACTGCGAAAGAATCTGCGCTTCCTGACAGTCTCTTCCTGCAAATTCCTGACTCTTGGCCAACTCTGAAAATTTCAGGGCTCCGATCATCATGGAATTACTCTTGATGGAGTGTGCGACAATGCTATAATCCTGCCAATCCTTATTTTCAAAATTCCGCTTCAAACGCAATTCATTTTCTGCAAACGCTTCTTCATACATTTCCAGCGCTTCCATATAAAATTCGCGGTTGCCGGAACAGTAATTCATACCGACACTTTCATCAATCAGCTGTTCTTCCGGTTCCGAAACAACTTCCGAAACATTTTCTATTACGGGAGATGATTTTTTCGAATAGCGAATCAAATCCTTAGGCAGGAATTTCAAGAGAGCCTTTTCCAGGTCCTCGATTCTGATTGGCTTGCCTATATAGCCATCAAAACCCGCCTCCAGGTACATTTCCTTGGCACCAACGATAGCATTAGCCGTCAATGCAATAATGGGAACACCTGCGCACTTATTTCCGAACAACTTCTTCGAAAGTTTCAAGGTTTCCATACCATCCATACCAGGCATCATATGATCCAGGAAGATGACATCGAAATGTTCCTTTTTCATAAGTTCCAGGCATTCCATACCGCTGTTGCATGTAGACACCTGAATTTGCGTATGCTTCATCAAGTGCTGAGCCACACGCAGGTTCATGTTGTTATCATCCACAACAAGTACCTTGGCATCAGGCGCAGTCATACAATCCTGAGAAACAGAATCCTGATTCTTGGAATCCAGATAACGTTTCTGCAAATTTCCAATGGGAGAGCTACCGATAATCATCTGGGGGATTACAACGGTAAACGTAGAACCCTTGCCGTATACACTATTCACACTGATAGAACCATGCATGAATTCCACCAGTTTTGACGTAATGGCCAAGCCCAGTCCAGAACCCTCAATCGTTCTATTTTGCACCAGGTCCAGACGCTGGAAACTCTTGAACAGGCGGGACTGATCCTGTTCGCGGATACCAATACCCGTATCTTCCACCTGGATAACAAGGTCAGCCATGTTTCCATACTCAGGATCAACCCTACGATTTTCCATATTGATCCGGAAATCCACATGTCCCGCTTCAGTGTACTTCACGGCATTGTTAAGGATATTCAGCATCACCTGCTGTATACGAACGGAATCGCCAAACAGCAAACTGGGAATCGTTTCGTCTACATAGACATTCAGTTCAAGGCCCTTCTGTTCGGCCTTTACCCCGATCATAGTAGACACATCATTTAAGACAGATCCCAGATCGTAACGGACCTCCACAATTTCCATCTTACCCGCTTCAATCTTGGAGAAGTCAAGAATGTCGTTAATGATGGAAAGCAACATCTGGCTCGCGCCCTTAATGTCTTCAGAATAGGAATGAATTTGAGATTCACTGGATTCACGAAGAATCATCTCGTTCATGCCCATGATTGCATTGATCGGCGTACGGATTTCATGGCTCATGTTTGCCAGGAAACTACTCTTGGCCACATTGGCTTCTTCTGCACGGGTCTTTGCATTTTCAAGTTCAAGCTGGTAACTCTGAAGACGACGGATTTCATCATCTACGTCGGCAATGGCCACGACAAAGGAGGACACTTCTTCGGATGCATCAGACTTGATAAAGGAAATCTTGTGGAAACGGTATACACCATGTTCAAGAGCTCGACACTGGAAACCAAAGGATTTCTTTCCTCTCAGGTTTTCAATCGCATTCTGGAAACTAGACTCCCTACTAACAAGTTCCATATCATCCGGATGGACAATAGACCTAAGCAAGAGCACCAAAGCCTGATCATAGGACAAGTCAACAAAACCGGCAGACCCTAATTTTTCGGCGAAGGTATCCCCCATAGAATAAGGGAACACCAACTTGGTAGAGACGTCCACATAGCAAACAGAATCAAAAGTACCAGCCAAGGTGCTAATAATATCAAAGTTCTTCTGGAGTTCCTTCTTCATCTTCAGCTGGTCACGTGCGGCTCGACTAGCGACAGCACCATTGATAAAGCTGGTCGTCACAAACGCACCAATCACAAGAATCACGAACAACGAAAGGATAATGCTAAGCATCAGGATTCGCTGCACGGAATCATAAAGTTCATTTTCATCGGCCACCATGACAACAAAGAAGGAATCGTATACAACGCGATAGAATACGACGTTGTTCGACCCATGAAGACGAGTCTTCAGCACCCTATTGGTAAGGACTGTATCCTTCTGGGATTCGACACGGTCATTCTGCAACAACAGTTTAACCAGATTTGCATTCTCGGTCTGCCAGAAATCCATCTCCAGGAAATTCTTCCCTGTAATAGAAGAATCGGCACTGACCATTACAAAGCCATCCTTAGAAACAATGAAGCTATTCTTCAAGCCGGCCTGATTAACGTTTTCAAGAAGTTTGGAGAAAACATCCATGTGAATATCGACAGAAACCACACCATGACCATCTGCAAAAGTCCGGCTTATGGAAATCACCTGCTTCCTGGTATCTTCGTCCACATAGGGGGTAATGATAGCCACCTCGCCAGGATGCTTGCGAGCCTCGCTATACCACTGACGGGAGTTAAAGTCAAAACCTTCCGGCGGAATCCATCCATCACCGCTGACAAAAATGCTGTCGTAGCGCACATAGATGGAACTAAAGCTGTTACTTACGCTTTCGCAATAAATCTTGTTCTGGGTCACCAGGAATTTTTCCAGGTTCCCATAAGACGGTTCAACCAGGGATTCCAGGGAATAACTGCTAACATTGACGGCATCAATTGCCCTTTCGATGGTATTGTCCAAACGTTCAGCCACAATACCCACATTGGTCAGCCCATCGTTCAAAGTCTGGTCTTTCACCACCTTATAGAAGGAATTGAATATGTAGACAACCACGACCAGCAAAACTGAAATCATGGCAATCAAGGTCAAGACATATTCAATGAGGCTCATGCGAGACAAACGTCGCAATTCCTCGAAAAGCGATCCTTTCCTAGATGTCAATACGCTACGAAACTTCACAATCTTTCTCCTTATGAAGAAAGATAACAAAAAAGTAAATTTCGCCTATTCGCTAGAACTAGAACTGGAAGTACAAGAAAGGGTTATAGCTTTGCGTAAACAAGGCCAGCACCGCCACAACAAAAACAACAAGAGCGAGAATCACTCGTTTTGTAGAAATCTCACTGCACCAATCATATGAGCGGAAACGCCAGAAAGACAAAAGCCCCGCCACACCCATAAAGAATACGCAGCTCGGTGTAAATATCTCCGCAGCAAGAATCGGGTCGGCTCCGCTGACTGCATTAAGACCAAGCAAGGATTTCCACATCCTAAAAGCCTCGCCAATATTGTCTGCACGGAACAGTACCCAGCCAAACAACACAATCACCTGAGTCAGGATCACCTGAACAAGCTTCGGAGCGCGAGAATACAAGGCTTCCTTATTATGGGCGCGTTCAATAATCATGAAGAACGCATGATAGAGTCCCCAACAGACAAAAGTCCAGTTTGCGCCATGCCACACGCCACTAGCGAACATCACCAGGAACAGGTTCAGATACAAGCGGCCCTTGCTTACGCGGTTACCACCCAGGGCAATATACAGGTAGTCACGGAACCAGCTGGTTAGGGAAATATGCCAGTATTTCCAGAATTCCGTAATGCTCTTGGCTCTGTACGGGCCATTAAAGTTCCTAGGAAAGTGGAAACCCAGCATCAAGCCAAGACCGATGGCCATGTTGGAATAGGCAGAAAAGTCAAAGTAAATCTGGAACATGTAGGCCAGAGCGCCCCACCAGCTATTCAGCACGCCCGGAGCATCGGCGGCAAATACTCTGTCTGCAATAATGCCTACGTTATTGGCCAGGAAAATTTTCTCGCCAAAACCGAAGCAGAAGAACATTATACCACGAACAAAGTTTTCCAAGGTATGAGTACGTGAATCCAGTTCCTCGGCCACCGTATTATAGCGGACAATAGGACCAGCCACCAGCTGGGGGAACAGAGCCACATAGCAGGCAAAGGTCGCCAGGTTCTTGACAGGAGGTGCAGTACCGCGCCAGATATCAATGGCGTAGCTCATGGACTGGAAGGTATAGAAAGAAATACCCACCGGAAGCAGGACTGTCATCACATGGAAAGGTTCGCCCCCGAACTTTTCTATAACGGTATTAATGGCTCCCATGCCGAACATGTAGTATTTAAAGAAGGCCAGCGCCCCCATATTTACCACCATGGCAAGGCCAAGCCCAAAATTCCGCTGGAAACGGGAAGCCCCTTCCGCAGAAATCAATTTTCCGGAATAGTACACCACCAGCGTGGAACCAAGCATCAAGAACACTAGCCAAGGTTCCAGCCAACCATAAAAGATGTAACTGAAGACAGTTATGAAAAAGTTCAGGTAGGAATGTCTAGCACCCAACTTGAACAACACAAAATAGCCGACCAGGAACGTCGGCAGGAAATAGAACAAGAATATCTGGGAAGAAAAGACCATGAAAAAGGGTATGAGGTATGAGAGGCGAAGGACTATTCGTTAACTTCTACAGCGAGATAGCGGGGAGCTTCGTCGTCGAAGTATTCATCTTCTACGGCACCATCCCAGTTGCCCTCGAGAGGAATCAACTTCAGCTTGTGCTTGGCCTTGGCCTTGAACTCGCCAACATTCCCCTTGGCCTTGTCAGCCATCTTGTCGGTAACCTTACCGCGGGCGATCAGGGGATTATAGACACCTACCAGAATTTCCTTGGCATCCAATTTGCCGGCTGTAACAGCCAGAACTTTATATTTGAACACATACACATAGCTGTACAGGTCATTAGACGGCATCTTACCAGGAATTTCAGTCAAACGACCTTCCACAGAAATAGGATCGGCAAAAGTAAAGGCAACAAAAGCCAAAAGAACAAGCGCAAACTTCTTAAACATAAAGCTCCTTAGTTTTTCTCTAAATATAACTAAATCCCCCTTAGAAAAACTAAAAGACCCGCTCTTTCGAACGGGTCTTTTAAGCTGCTTCACTTGGACTCGAACCAAGGACAACGCGATTAACAGTCGCGGGCTCTACCAACTGAGCTATGAAGCAATCAGGTCAGTGAGTTTCCTCATTGATGGTGCCAAAGATAGATTATTCTGCACTATTGTCAAGGGTTTCTCTCGAAAAAAGTGAAAAATCTTTATGGAACCAGGGCTTTCATTTCGTCTGGGAAATTCCGGCACTCAAAAGTTCGCGGTTCTTTCCAGTAGGGCAACTGTATTTCAGCTTTATAGGCGTACAGCATTTGGGTTCTAGCCCCGAGAATCGCATAATCTTCATCGGACAAGGCCTCTTCCTTGCTCAGCTCACCTCGGGCACGGGCTTCTGCCACGGCATCAGACATTTTTTCATAAAAACGGCCATCAAAACTATATAGGCGGTCCCCAAGAATCGGATATCCTAATTCCGACAGGTGTGCGCGAATCTGATGTTTTCGTCCGGTGATCAGTTCCGCTTCAACCACGGAATAATTCCCGGCAGAGGCTACCCCTGCCCCGACCTTGCGGAAAACCGTATGACACGGTTTTCCGTCGTCAAAATGGTGCATGCGCAAGCGCAGGTGGTCATTGGGATCTTCGCGTAAAGGCATCTGACAGTCAACGGCTTCCTCAGGAAAATTCCCACGGACCACCGCCATATAGAACTTCTTCAGCAAGATTCGGTCCAGATTTTTCTGAAAACGGGCAGCGGTTTCTGCATACCTGGCAAACAGCATCAAGCCTCCCGTATCCCGATCAAGTCGATGCATGGGAGTCGCCGTTTCGCAATCCGTTCCTCGACGAACAATGGAGGTAAAAGTATTATAGAAAATACGCCCTGTATGATGAACCGGAACGCCGGCAGGCTTGGCGATTACCATGAATTCGTCATCTTCGAAAACCACGTCATAGTTCGTAGGAACTTCAGGTTCGGTGTAATTTTCCACATGGTACACCACCTTGTCGTTCTTATGAGCCACAGAGTTTTCGTCAGCCACAACCCCATTAATCGTTACCAGACCGCGGGAAAGTTTTTCAGACCAATCAGTCCTGCTATGATAGGTAAAACGGGCGCACAAGGAATCCAGCAAGAGCCAGCCGTTATGTTCCGGCTGAACCACGCTTTCAAAATACATATCAGAAGGAACGGGCATAGATAGTAGGAAGTAGGAAGTAGGAAGTAGGAAGTAGGAAGTTGGTAGTAGATATGAGTTAGTATTGTCGCGTCGGAGGCGTCTTGCTTATTAATTTGTATCTCGTAATTGATAATTCATAATTAAACTGCAAGATCCCTCGACTCCACGTTGTTCCGCTCGGAATGACACGCACACGCTTCACCGTTCATTGTTAATTGTTCGCTCCCAACTAGTCTCTGTACAGGTTGTGGTCCTTGATATACTGATAAACCTTTGGATCCAGGCCTTCGGGTTTTTCGTTACACAACAGAGCCTTGCGGATGGCCGTACTGGAATAAATCCCTTCAAAGCCTTCATCAGGCCCAAGCCATAGAAGATCTGCATAACCATTAGCCTTATGCTTCTTCATATCAGGTTGCGGATACCCATTGCGGGCAAACACAATCAACTCGATATCACGCAACAACAGGTGCCCATTGTAGTTCGTGCCAAAGAAATTCATGGGATCACGCCAATGAGGAATTCCTTCGTAAGTATCAGCTCCAGTCAGCAACCGGAAATTAATTTCCGGGAATTTTTCCTTGAGCCCCATAAGGAACACATAAGACCCGCGATAATCGCCCTGCTCTATTTCAAGATCGGAAAGAACCAGACGATTGTCACCAGCAAAGGCCAGTTCCAACATGGCAAAACGATCTTCAGCGCTAGCATTCAGAATCTTATCCCAACGATCAGGACTAGGCATGAACCATACCTCATCGCAGAAGCCTCGTTCCAGACAAATTTTCGCAACTCGGATGTGGTCGTTATGAACAGGGTCAAACGCACCGCCCAGAACAGCTACATTTTTTTCAAAATTGCTAGAAGACATAAGCGGCAAACCCAATATTAAACTGCAAGCGACTTCCGTTCACGTTCTTTTCGAGAAACGGATCGAAGTGATCCAGGACCCAGCGGTATTCCACTTCGGCAACCAGCATCGTCTTCGAAAAAATGTTAAGTATCGTTCCAAAACCGGCACCCCATTCATTCCAGGCAACGTCTCCGAGATCGCTCAATTCCTTTACACGAGAATAGGTTCCCATCAGGTAAAGTTCGCCCAAAAGATGAATACCCAGCACAACATCAAAGTCGGAGTGCTCAATTTCATAGTCATTCTTACCGTCTAGGGATTCTTCATAATCGAAAAAGCCGTAGCCCACGCGAACAAAGCCAAATCCCGGATACCAGACACCAACCATCGGTTCTATCTGGCGAAGTCCCAGGCCGCGTTCAGAACCAACACCAGTTCCGGAACCAAAACCTAAGGCTGCACCCACGAAAAACGGAGTCCTAATTCCCGTGGTAGACGCAGAACCTTCGGCATTCCCTCCAGCGGCAGCGCCAGAAGTTCCAGCGGCCCCAGAAGCCCCCGTATAACCGGTAGCACCGGCAACTTGGGCAAGCCCAACCGAAATACAAAAAAGAACAATGGCAATAATTTTTTTCATGATACTAACACCACAGCCACAGCAAGACCCACAGCCACATTCGAAGCCGCGTCAACTTTGGTCCACATAAAAAATTTTCTGTCAATTTTCGAAAGCGAAAAAATCTGTACAATTTCCATGTGCGAAAGAATGACGGTACAGATCATCTTTGCAGCAACAAAACCAATAACCCAATAGGCAAAGTTTGAAAAGAAGACCAGCGAAACAAACGTCAGGGACATCAAGCCTGTCAGCACAAAATTAGATCGCTTAACAGCAATCTCATCCGATTCGCTTTCCTTAGCCAGACGTTTAAATTCTTCAACCTTGTCACAAACAGCCTCATAACCAGTCATTAGCTGGTAAAGATTATATCCCAGCAGAACGACCGCGGCAACCAATGTTATTTTAGCCACAAAATCCATATCAATCCTTGGAATTCAAAATACGGAGATAGCTTGCATAACGAGCGCGGGATAGGGATCCATTTTCAACGGAAGCCAACACGGAGCAGCCCGGTTCCTTGACATGAATACAGTTGCTGTACTTGCAGGTAAACAGGTCTCCATCGAAGAAACCCGGGAAAATTTTGGCCAGGGTTTCAGCATCCATATCCATCAGGCCAATGCTGCGGATACCCGGAGTATCGATGACCACACCACCCTTTGGGAAATCTTCCAGGGGAAGGTCAAACAGACTAGAAGACGTTGTAGTATGGCGGCCCTTGCCATCACGTTCACGGACGGCACCAGTCTGAAGTTCAGCTTCAGGAACCAAGGCGTTGATCAAGGTGGACTTACCTACCCCGCTCTGACCACTGAAAACAGAAGACTTTCCATCCAGTTCCGCACGAAGGACCTCAAGACCTTCACCGCTCCTTACGCTTACGGGAATCACCTTGTCGGCAATAGACATAAAGTCGCGGATATCATCAGAAAGGTCGGCCTCGCCATTGGGAAGCAGGTCCATCTTCGTCAAAACCAGCACGAAAGGCAGGTCATTCAAATTTGCTGCCAGCAGGAAGCGGTCCATAAAACCATAGTTGAATTCCGGCTGGGTAACGCTTGCTACAATGACCACCTGATCAATGTTGGCAGCCAAGGTCTGCTGTTTGTAAAAGCTATCACGGGGACCGGGGCGCTTCAGTTCGCTCTTGCGGGGCAAGACACGTACCACACAATACTTTTGTGAGCCGACACCATCGCCTTCATCTTCGGCGTCATTTACCTGCCCAAGAAGCACGCGGTCACCCACAGCAGGGAATTCGCCCAAAGTCTTGGATGTAGTGGCTCGGTACATGGCCGTTACGATATTAGCGGAAAGCGGAGAGTTTAAAGGAGAAAGGGATTCCGAGCTACTTTCGTCTTTCGTCTCAAATTTCTCGTCTCTCGTCTCTAATCGCACTTCGCAGGTGCGGCGGTGGACTTCAAGAACCAAGCCCTCTACGCAATTTTCCTCACCGATATTCTCGATGGGATTTTTCACCTTCTTGATTTTCGCTTTCTTGAATTCTCGGCTATAACGCTCCTTGATAGGGCGTTCATCCACCACACCACTTTCCAGTTCCTTCATCACGTCAATACGACGGCTGCGATGGTCGCGGCGAGTCGGACGCACAGAACGGAGAGGCAGTTCTTCTTCAGCATCGAAATCCTGATCAAAGTCGACATTTCGACCCAGGTCATTTCTCATCGGCCACTCCGTTCTTCAAGTTCTTCTTTTCTTCCACACGTTTCTTGGCCGCCAGGCCCGCATCGGAATCTTCCCGTTCGCGGGCTTCATCCAATTCCGCTTCCGTCACAGGGCGGCCCCTGCGAATGGATTCCATAATGAAGTGGATGGCCTTAAGACGTCCATTACATTTTTCGATACAGTTGTCGTAGAAGCCTCGAGTCTTATAATCCCATTCGGGGACGATTTCCGAAGCATACAAAAAATGTTCGATACAAATCGAAAGCTGATCAGCCTCTCTTCTCAGGTCTTCTATTTTGCTTTTCGTGAAAAATGCCATACAAGAAACAAATATATAAAAGTATTTCTTGCAAAAAAAGAGTCGCACTTCCTAGGTGCGGCTCCAACAAATTAAAGTTTAACAATTCACTCACTAGACGGATGTTTTCCAAAGGCCATGGAGGTTGCAATATTCATACACAGCAATAACCTCGTCTCCCTTTTGTATGGGGAATACACAGGCCGGAGCATCTCCCGGATTCAAGTATCTAATTTGATACCCATTCTTCAGTTCCAGAAGAATCCACTGAATATAATGTCCAGCGGCCATGGGGTGTGCAACAGAACCTACGGAAACCTTTGCTGCGTTTTCAGTAAGAACCACAACAGGAACATGCTTTTCCTTGGCCGCATCAACTGTATTTGGAACAAGTTTTTCCATGTTCAGGAAACATTCCGAGGGAGCCTCGTTCCTTTTCACGTCGATGATAATATTGCCACTTTCGTTGCAACGATAAAATGCCATTTCCATATTCTACCTCCTTAGGATAAAGGCGATAATAATATACCAAATAGTCATTTTTTAGACCATAAATGAAAATTTTCATTTTTTCATCTTTCTATCTTTCAAATATGCTCATGACCTTAATCAAAATGACTCGTCCTGTCAACATTGCCATAGCCTCGGTTACCTTGGTAGTTGGGTATTTTTTACTGGGAATTTTTCCCGGAGTTGATGAGGGAGTTACCGTTCGCGGCATCAGCTTTACAACCCTGAGTCTCCAAATTTTGGGCTTTGCGTGCGCCATCGGATTTGGCAATATTCAAAACGACGTTCTTGATTTTGAAAGCGACAAGAAGAATCGACCGAACCGTCCTCTCCCCAGTGGCCGAATCAGCGTTAGCGCGGCAAAAACAGCATGGATCGTCATGGCAATTCTTACCGTTGCGTGCGGACTTGCCGACGGCATTTTATCCGGAGCCTATGCGACGCCCTCCCTGTTCTTTGCGGCTCTTGTCCTTTTGCTTATCGCCTACAACAAGAAGCTCAAGCACATTCCCCTGCTGAAGAACATGACCGTGGCATTCCTATGCACGACCCCGCTAATCCTCACTCTCATCTACCCGATTATCCCCAGAGAAACCGACATTGAACCCATGAGCCTGAGTGCGAAATTCGGATTTCTGTACCCCGCCATGATGTTTGCATTCCTGCTTACAACCGTCCGCGAAATCTACAAGGACCTTGAAGACGAATCTGGCGACCTGATGGCAGGCATCATCACCTTCCCCATTGCCGCAGGCGCCCCTACAGCCCGACGCCTTGCAGGCGCCATCCTTGTCTTTACCTGGATGCTCCTCCCCCTTCCCACGATCCAAGGATATTATTCCACCATTTTTCTGATTCTAACCCTGGCGACCCTGACCCCCACATTTGCGACAATTCTTATCCAGACACAAAAACAGAACTACCGCAAATCCCAGAAACTAGTCAAGATATCCATGTTTGTTGGCCTAATCGCCCTGGTGATCAGCACGGCAATATAGACCGAAAGCCCAAAATATGGGTGACAGAAAATGTAAAAGCAAACTTGAAAAAAGGTTCGTTTTTACATAGTCTGTAAAGAAAACCGCTTTTTTAGGCAAAATTCGTCAAAAAATAACAAAAAAAGACCCTTAACGTCCTTTTCGGCAGAGTTTAACTTTTTTGCCGCTTGATTCCCTTGCTTGCACCAAATGCGGTGAGCTACGGCCCCTGAGGCAGAGGGAATTTCATTTCCAAAGAGGCGTTATGCTCGAAGAAATTCATGAAGAATGCGGCGTCATCGGCATTTTCAATGGCGAGAACGTAGTCCGCAATGTTACCATGGGTCTGTATGCTCTGCAGCACCGCGGTCAGGAATCCGCAGGCTTTGCAGTGACCGACGGCGACAAGATTCGCGTCCGTAAGTCCATGGGTCTGGTTTCCACCCTCCTGCAAGAACACAACGTAGACGAATGCCCGGGTAACACCTGCATCGGCCACGTTCGTTACAGCACCACTGGCGCAAGCACCCTGGCAAACGCCCAGCCCATTTTGGTGAGCTGCAAGTGGGGCCAGCTGGCAGTAGTTCACAACGGTAACATCACCAACGCCACCGAACTGCGTCAGGAAATGGAAAACGAAGGTCACATCTTCCAGACCACCTCAGACTCAGAAATTCTTCTTCATGAAATCGCACGCACAGAAGCCGATGACTTGGGACAAGCAATCAAGAAAGCTATTACCAAATTCACCGGCTGTTTTTGTCTGATATTCATCAGCAAGGACACCATGTACGTGGCCCGCGACGGTTTCGGCTTCCGCCCCCTAAGCATCGCCCGCATGGGAAAATCCTGGTGCGTGGCCTCCGAAACCTGCGCTTTCGATTTGCTGGGAGCCAACTACGTTCGCGATATCCAGCCCGGCGAATTCCTGACCATTACCAATAACGGCCTCCATTCCGAACGTTTCACCCAGAAGGACCGTCTGGCCCACTGTATTTTCGAGTACATATACTTCAGCCGTCCGGACTCCAAGATCTTCGAGCAGTCCTGCGACAAGGTCCGCCGCAAGATGGGCAAGCAGCTGGCCAAGGAATGTCCCGTAGACGCAGACATCGTCATTTCCGTTCCGGACAGTGCCACTACCGCAGCCCTGGGCTACGCACAGGCCAGCGGCATCCGCTTTGAAATTGGCTTGCTCCGTAACCATTATGTGGGCCGTACCTTCATCGACCCCACCCAGAACGTCCGTGAACAGAAGGTAAAACTGAAGTTCAACCCCATCGAAGGCGTCCTCAAGAACAAGCGCGTCTGCGTGGTGGAAGACTCCATCGTCCGCGGCACCACCCTGAAGATCCTTTCCAAGATGCTCCGTGACGCAGGCGCTCTCGAAGTCCACATCCGTATTGCATCACCTCCGGTAGCACACCCCTGTTTCTTCGGCATGGATTTCCCCAGCCAGGGCGAACTTGCAGCCAGTTCCATGACTCCCGACGAAATCGCAAAGATGCTGGGCGTAGAAAGCCTGGGTTACCTCAGCGTAGAAGGTATGAAGGAATGCACCGGCGAAGGCGAAAATTACTGCGCCGCCTGCTTCAACAACGACTATCCCGACTATATCGGTATTGACGCCGACAAGTTCCGCTGCGGCTAGCTAGGATATAGGTGAAAGGAGAAAGATTAAAGATATTCCTTTACGCTTTAACCTTTCCGCTTTACGCTAATTAACGCTTTACGCTAAAAAGGCTTTCCAATGGAAAGCCTTTTTTTACTAGACCTGTTCAAAATTCCACTTCACATGTTCCATCAGCTGTTCATGGGGATCAAAAGCTAGGCCAAAACGATCCTTAATCTTGCTGACATCGAACAGAATCGGATCATCGCCCCAACCCAAATCCTTCTCCACAATTTTAGAAGTGGAATCCGGCTTCAAAGAAAGAGCCATCTGGGCAATTTCCTTCCAGCTCACCCAGCATTCAGACATACCGAGGAAGATTTCCTCATTCAAGTCGGATTCCAGAAGATTCACATAAAGTTCAGCCTGATGACCAGCAAAAATAAACTGGGTACCATCATTCTTGATAATATTGATGTCGCGGTTTTCCTTGACGGCCTTTACGATATCGAAGAAGCGACGGTCCGGCTGGCAGCAACCATCAGGGTAAGCGGGATTACCGAAAGTATACCCCGGGCGGATAATATTGCGAGCCATTTCCACCTTGGGGAACTGATCCCCGTAACCATGGGAAAATCCCAGCACAAAAGCTTCGCCTGCGGCCTTGGTAGCCCCATAGAGATCCATGGGCAGATTGCAGGTTACTTCCCGCATTACAGGACGTATACGTCCCATGGCTGCGGTACTGCTGGTATAAATAAACTTCTTGCACCCCGCTGCCGCCGCACTTTCCAACAAATTAACGGTCGCACGGGTATCGTTCATCAGCATGGTAGAGGGAGTCTCACCCCACCCCAGAGCCACATGGATACAGGCATCGCAGCCCACCAAGCCCTGAGCCATCTTTTCAAAGTCGGTTAAAGCACATTCAACAAAGCTAACCTGGGGAATTTTCTGTAAAGAAGGAACCTTATTAGGATGACGCGTGGCGATAACCACTTCATGCCCCTTGGCAAGCAAGGCACGGACTACATAGTGACCAATAAAACCAGTTCCACCGGTAACAAAGACCTTCATATTTTACCTCTTTTTTTAGAAATATACATAGCAAAACCCAGAAACAAAAAAAACTGGACGCAAAAAAGTTTTCCCCCGTAAACACATTGGGACATTTGAGGAACGCTTCGCTTGAGGTATGAGGTCGGAGCTTCGCTCCTAGAGGTTTGGGCTTCGGGATGCAGGTCACTAACCACTAACCACTAATCACTAATCACTAACCACTAATCACTAACCACTGTATATTTACTACATTGTCAAGGTAAGATTTTCAAGAGGTTTTATATGGCACGTATGCGCGTTCTCGTTTTGATGGGTGGTCCGTCCACCGAACATGATGTTTCTGTAGTTAGCGGTACCGGTGTGGTCCGCGCCATGAATCCCGACAAATACAACATCCACCCGGTCCTTATCGACAAGGATGGTACCTGGCACTGGTCTTCCCGCGAACTTTCCCCCTACCAGAAAGACAACTTCTCCGTGAACTACTTCCGCGGTCTGGAAGGCACTGCCGCCAACACCAAGAAGAACCCCGCCCTTTCTGAACTTCCCGACGCCGACATCGCCTTCCTGGCACTCCACGGCAAGTGGGGCGAAGACGGCCATGTGCAGGCTCTTCTTGAAAACTGGGGTATCCCCTACACCGGTTGCGGTCTTTTGGCTTCCGCTCTGGCCATGGATAAGATCAAGTCCAAGGAAATCTATCGCGCCAACGGCATTCCCACTCCGCCCTACCGCGTGATATTCAAGCACGACTTTACTGGCGACACCCTGGTAAGTGTTGCTGACGAACTGGGCTTCCCCCTGGTCATCAAGGACCCGCTGGGCGGCTCCTCCATCGGTATCGGCATCGCCAAGGATCTTGACGAAGCCGGCAAGATTGCCCAGGACCTGTTCAAGGATTCCAACCGCCTCCTCTGCGAAAAGTTCATTGCCGGTGGCGAAGCTAGCTGCGGCTACATCGAAGGTGAAAAGCCCCTGCCGCCTACCGAAATGCGCATGACCACCCGCGAATACTTCGACTACGAAGCCAAGTACAACGGCGAATGTAAGGAAGTGACCCCGGCTGAATTTGCTCCGGAACTGACCGCACGCATCCAGGAACTGGTGAAGAACGCTCACTACGCTCTGGGTGGTGCCGGCTATAGCCGTACCGACGTCCGCATTACCAAGGACGGTGAACTGTTCGCTATCGAAACCAACACCCTGCCCGGCATGACCCCCACAAGCCTCTTGCCCCAGCAGGCCGCCTGCAACGGTATTACCTACAGCCAGCTCATCGACATGATTATCGAAAAGAGCCTGTACATTAAGAGGTAAGAGGATAAATAAAGGTTAAAGGTTAAAGGATATAGATTCTTCTTTACGCTTTATCCTTTCCGCTTTACACTAGCCTTACGAATTATGAATTATTAGATCAAGTAAGGCGGCAAGGCCGCGATTATTTAGTCTCGTACTTCATAATTCATACTTTGTAAATGAGAGCAAATGAAACTTGATCTTTTTGTTGATACTTCCCGTAAGGGGATTTCCATGGGATTATCCGACAGCACGTCTGGATTGTACCAGGAGACTGTAGATGCTTCTGCCCGTGGCGAAACCGCATCCGCTATTCTAGACGATCTGCTTGCCCGCGTAGGCGCAAAGCTAGACGACATCAAGCGAGTGCTAGTCACTGTGGGACCGGGATCCTTTAGCGGTCTCCGTACGGGAGTCGCTTTCTGCCAGGGACTTTGCTTTAGCGGCAAACGTGAACTTTGTGGAGTCAGTACCTTGCAGGCTCTGGAATGCTTTGGCGATAACGACAATTCAGCCGAAGTCGCCGTGGTAATCCGTGCACGCCCTGGTTACTGGTACTTACGTCAGACAGTTGATGGCAAGGCCGAAGAAAGCTTTATCGAGACCACCGAAGTAGTAGAACGCCTTAAGGCACATCCCGTAAAGACCGTCGTTGTGGATGAAGCGGCCTCCGCCGATGAAACCTTGAGCGCACTGTTTGCAGAAATCGCGGCAGCCGCCGTTCTTGACACCGGCAAGCCTCTGAACATGTGGACGTCCCTATTTACCAAGGTTCCGCCCAGTCTGATTCAGGAAGCCAACTACATCCAGCCATCTTACTTCGAAAAACTCAAATAGAGTTTTACCCGAGAATCGATGTCAATCCGCAAAATGGAAATTGCAGACATTCCAGCAGTTCTTGCCATACAGGAAGAACTGCAGTTTCAGGAATGGAACGAAAAACAGTTCGCCAGCGAGATCCGCGCAAATTACGCCAGCTGTCTGGTGTACGAATCCGACAACGAACCGCAACCAGCTATTCTCGGCTACGCAATTTTCCATATCCTAGGCCCCGACTCCGAATTGTTAAGTATCGCCACCCAAGGCCATCAACAGCAAAAGGGAATCGGTCAGCAACTTCTGGACGCAGGATTCAGCCAGCTAAATTTCGCGGAAGGAGACTGTTGCTTTCTGGAAGTCCGAGTCGGTAACGAAAAGGCAAGACGATTCTACGAGAAGAACGGTTTCAAAATTTATGGCACCCGCAAGAAGTACTATTCCGATGGAGAGGATGCTGTACTCTACAAGACAGGTTCCTAAATATTAGGAGTTTCAATTGGCAAAGTCTCTCAGCAAAAAGCAGATCCGCGCACGCCGCATTATTGCAAGCCTCATCGCAGCGGCAGCAGTCATTGTCATCATCCTTTTCTATCTGGTCATCACAGAAAGCGGCCATTGGCTGGTTGACGATGACGAAATAAACCACGTTACCTGGGTTGCCGTTCTCGACGGACAATCAGCAGACCTGGAACGTATTGACTACGCAGCAGACCTTGTCGCTAACGGCCAGGCCGACTCCGTCCTGATTTTAGGCAGACGTTGCCTACGCAACCGCAGCAACGCGGAATTCTACGTCGAAGAATTTATGAGATTAGGAAGTTTCGACAGCAACGCGGTCTTCCTCGCCCCTCACGACGATGCCTCCACCATCGGCGAAGCCTTCACCATTATCCCCTGGCTAAAGAAACACAATGCCGACACGGTCTTGCTGCTGACTTCCGCAGCCGCCTCCCACCGAGTCAAGAAAATATTCTCGACCCTTTCTGGAGAAAAACCTGTATACAAGACCGTAGACATCCACCATTATCAGTACAACGCCGATTCCTGGTACACCAATCGCGAATCCCGCAAGACCTGGATTAGAGAATGGGCAGCCTTGGCTATGGCCACATTTGAACTCTGGCCGGCAGGAATTCTAACACCCAATGATTCCGCCTTCTACAAAAGGATTCAGTCCCTCAAGGAATTTGAAGAACAGAAAAATCCTGTTGTAGATTTGCAGTCCTTGATTCCAAAGGTTTCAGAAAAAAGCAAGGCCGTGGATACCATTCCCGAGCCTGCTAAAGAAACAACAGACTCAGTTATAAGCAACGAGTAAAGCCAATACAGCCGTCAACGGAGCGTTCCAGTTGATGGCTGTTTCATTACTGGCAAAGGAACACTGTTCATCGGTGTAAGAGTATCCGGGCAATTCATTAGGATATGTCGGAAAACGATGCAAGTCCTGACGATCCGCATTGATTCCCCCCACAAGCAACCCCGGAATAGGGTCCACCACCTTGTCTGAATGGCTCAAACGATGATGAGGGCGTTTAGGCGAACTCCAGGCAGATCCCGTCACAAAGCTAACATTCAACGGATTACGTCCATAGACAAAATTCAACTGTTCCTGGCTCCACTTAATCAAGGATTGCCCCTCTACGGTTTTCCGCCAGGTGTTTACAACCATCAAGGTTAGCGCATGGTTAGAAATTTCACCATTGCTACCCCAGATAAAACTCCGTATCGACAATCCATAAGGATCCGCCTGCTGTAAGCGAATTATCTCGGCGGCGGCACCCTCTAGAGTCTTACGGGCTCGATCTCGAAGTTCCACGTCAAAGTCCTGCAAGGCCAGAGCAATCCACCCAAAATTCTGGGTATCGCGCCAGTCCAGTCCCAGCTTGATCTTGTTCTTATCCATATCCTTCAAGAGGATTGAACGCAAACTATCCATGGACTTTTTCGGGAAACTCTTCACGCCTTGCAACTCACGATAAAGCATGCTGCGGACCCAGAAAAACTCATCCGTATAACAGGAGTCTCCATAGCCGCCACTGCCTTCTGTATTATGAGGCCAATCCGCCTCAGGATTCCTGCAAGCCCACTGATAGGCCCGAATAGAAGCCCCCAGACACCGATTGGAAAAAGCTCGGTCGGAACCACGATAGACGCGGCTGGCCGCAGCCATACACCCAGCAAAATTCAAGGTCGATGTAGTTGACTTACCAAGAATCAAACGCTTCCGCGTGGAATCAGAAACCGTCGGAGTCACAAAGCCATCCCAACGTTCGGGAGTCACCTTGAAAAAAACGCCCCCATCTTCATCCTGCATTTTCAAGAAGAAATCCAGTTCAAAACGAATTTCATCTTTCAGACTAAAAGGCAAATTGAAGGTTCCACCTTCGTTGATCACATCTTCGGCAAGAGATCCCTTAGCCTTCTTTTGGCGCAAACGTTCATCACACAGTTCGCAGGCAAGCAAAAGGGTTCCTACAGAAACGCCACCATTCACAATGTACTTGCCATAATCACCGGCATCATACCAGCCACCATGGGCATTCCACACGCCTTCGCGGTTCATGGAGGCATGAAACTTGATGCAGTCGTCAAAATGGGCTGCAGGCCTTGCCCACGGTCCTGCAAATTCACGGGTCAGCTCAACACCGCTACGCTGGAAATAAAAAGATTTGATGTTGGCCTTCAGCTGTCTAAGAACCCAGTCATCAGAAATTTCAAATGCAGGCGACTCAAAAAGCAGACGGTCATTACCGGAATTTCTACCCAAGAAAATCAGAATACGATAGGAGCCCGTTTCGTGAACATTGGAAAAAGTTCCGCTCCAGAGGGATTCCCCCGTATAACCGCAGACGCCGTCATTTTTGAAAGAGCCCTTTTCAAAACAGCCCTTGTAATCAGCAAAACCCGACGCACCGACAATACGGTAATACAGCATCGGCCATTGAGACTCCTCCACATCTAGGCAGCGGGGATTCAAAAAGAAAACCTTGGGACCATTAGGCAAATAACCTATATGGTTATATCGAATCGGCATGTTTAACTGTTCTTGGGCGTCCATACCCTAAGAATATATTAAAGGAGCCCGACAAATGGACTCCTTTATTTGAAAATAACGTTTACTCTTGGAACCGACTCCGCATCAAGGCGATTTCGGCTGCGTAGCCTGGCAATTCATTGGGGGTTTCAAGATAGAACGGCAAATTTTTTAAGGAAGGATGATTTACCACACGGGTTAAAGCTTCCAAGCCAATAAAACCGCCACCAATAACCTCGTGACGATCCTTATGGCTACCCATGGGATTCTTGCTATCGTTCAGATGTATCGCCTTCAGCTTGTCCAGACCAATCACCCTGTCAAACAGCTCCAGCACATCGTCCAGATGATCCACAATATCGTAACCACCATCAAAGACATGGCAGGTATCCATGCAGACACCCATCTTGCTAGAAAGTTCTACCCTATCGAGAATAGCCTTCAATTCCTCAAAGGTTCGACCCACTTCAGAGCCCTTTCCAGCCATGGTCTCCAGCAGGACAGTTGTCTTCTGGGACGGTTTCAGCAGACGGTTCAGCATAGCCGAAATAAATTCGATACCGACTTCAGCCCCCTGCTTCACATGACTTCCGGGATGGAAGTTGTACATCGCTCCAGGAAAATGATCCATACGGAAAATATCATCGGCCATTACATCTTCTGCGTACTGACGCAAGCCTTCATCTGCAGCACAGGCGTTCAACGTATAGGGAGCATGGGCCAAAATGGGGGCAAACTGATTCGCTTCCAGCAATTCAACCAGTTTTAAAGCATCCGCCTTGTCAAAAGGCTTGGCCGCACCGCCACGAGGATTCCTGGTAAAAAACTGGAATGTATCTGCACCAATAGAAAGAGCGGTCTGCCCCATTGCAAGGAAACCGCTCGAAGAAGAAAGATGACAACCGATATGCAACATAACTAGAATGAGTAATTCAGGGATGCAATAATATAAAGGTCCTTATATTCGTCAGCCAGATTGTCGGGTCTGTAATTCATGACCGTACCAAGAGTCCAAACCGTATAAAGTTTATCGGAATGATTTACGCGCAGAGCTACAGAACCATTCAGATCCAATTCCATTTCATCCATTTTCTGCTTTCTGACTTCGTAGTCCAGGAAATTCTGACGAACGCCACCATTCAAGGTCAGTTCCAGGAACTGGTTTGCCATGGGGAACGTCATATTTTCATCCAGGATCCATTCAAATTCAGTCATGTTGTTGCGATTGAAAATCTTGTAACGGGGAGTCACAGACAGCACATTCTTGAATCCGCCAACAGTCGTTGCCAGAGAAATAGGATAGCGCTGTTCAAAGAATTCACTGCCATGGAATTGATATCCGAGAATACCGAAAGATTCATCAGACAAGTCCAGACCGTTCAGCAACTTATCCTGAACAAATTCCGAATAATCCTTGCGAACCATAAGGGAGGCGCCAACCTTCAAAACGTTCATCGGCAACTTAAATGTCAAACCGATCTGGGCATGATGTCTTAAGATCTTTTCATCAAACTGCGTAGCCAGATATTCGTACTTAGACAAGCCATAGTAATGGGCCCAGTGGGCAGAGTCAATCTTCAAAGTGTCATTTCCGTTAATCACATCCACTGTAGGACGGCCATCCCTTGCCTTAAACCAGTCATCGTTATAAATACCGGAATTGACACTGTAGTTGGCGTACAGTCTCTGGGCGGTACTGCGAGTCCTATAGTTCACGGCATAGCGAAGAGAAAGGTCAATATTCTTGTTCAGCCTAAACTGGTTTCCTACATAGGCGTCATGAGTGTAGAGCGTTCTATTTTCGTCCTGTTCATGTTCCTCCAGCCAATCCTTTTCTGCACCAGAGAACATACCCCACTTGGTACCTTCGCCCATGCCCATGATGTTATAGCTGGAGCCTTCGCCGGCAGCATTTTCAACATTCATGACGTAGCCAAAGGAGAATCGCCAGAAGTCAAAGATTTTCTGTCGCAAATTACCACCGACCATTCGGGAATTCTGCTGCAAGTCCGGAGAACCGGCGCTGTAGTATTCCTTGCCCACATAACGCATGAAGCCTTCAACAAACGTATTCTCGTTAGACCATTCATATGATCCAGCCAAGGCCACATGGTTGTGATCCCACAATTCTCCGCTGGTAGGGTCAAGATCCTGAACCACGGTATTCTTTGCGACTCTAGAAGCCTTGTCAAGAAGTTTGCGCAATTCTTCACGCATCTCGGAAGGAGTAAGCATGCTGCTTTCGCCAAAAATAGATGCCAACTGGTCGCGAGACAGGCCATTCACCTCTTGGGGATTCTTCATCAGCTTATTGAGCAAGCCCAAGTTAGAGGCATCCAGACCGGCGCCCAGAAACACCTGGTTAATCGCACGAATCTTCGCCGCGTTTGCCGTATCTGCGGCACCAACAGCAATCTGGCCATTTAACTTGATATCACCAGGGAAGAACAGCCAGTTACCATCGGCGAAGAAATTACGGGACGTTACCAGCGGGTCCACGGTATTTACATCACCAGGCTGACCATCCCTAAAGAACGGATCTTCCAGGTAATCCTTGCTACCGATAAAGCCCAAGGTTCCATTGAAGCGACGGTGCATATTCCAGCGAACGCGACCACCCACCACGATGTTCTGAGCTTCGGCTTCGCCGTCTTCAATATATTCGTTGTACAAGTCATAATTGCGTTCGCCAACAATCTTGGGAGCCTGAGCTTCACCAGCAAAGGCAGTACCCACAAACAGAGGTTCTCCTGCGGCGTTCTTAAAGAGATTCAGCTGATACATGGCGCCAAAGGCATTAATGCCTGCCAGGTACGTGTCTCCGGCACTCAGAGAAAAATCACCCAAAGTAAAGGAATTCATCTGGTCGGTATAAACCATCTGCAGAGTATATACCTTAAACTTATCCCAGGAATCATTAGAAATGTCTGCATTAAATTCGATGGTCTGGCCCGAAGGAGATTCCATCACCATGCTGGCATTCCAGTTGGCAAACAAGCCCGGAACCTGGAAATAGTTCTTATAATAGTCACCAGGCTTTACCGTATCACGACCAGCAAGGTAGTCTGCACCTGTAGGATTATGGCGCATCAACACCTTATGGTAACCAACATCGAGAGCCAGGTTTCCAGAAACCTTCCAAGGATCCACTTCTCCGATTCCGCTAAACATGTTATACGATTTTGTTCCGTCAGCATAGGGATTGCGAGGTTCATCACCCAAATTTTCCGCAACGCCATCCACATTCTGGGCGACAGCAGTTTCGTTGTCATTCAAGGAACGCTTAATGTCTGCAGACGGCAAATCCTTAGACAAATATCCGATCTTGCTGCCTTGAATCAGGGAATTCCGCTGTTTAAGGTCGTTGTGTCCAAAGTCGAGAACGGCAATCTTATTGTTCAGCAACTTGGAACGCTGCAACATCACAGAAGAACCTTCTGCAGAAACCAAGGCCACTCGGTTATTCTCTAAGGTAGAACCATCAAGAGTCACCTCGGCACTTTGAGTTGCCCAGACACCAATATTGACGCCATTACGGATCTTGCTCCACTGCATTTCCACAGAGCCATTTCGCACGTAGACACCCGCCTGCTGCGGATTGTCGATGGTGACGTCACGAAGTTCCAGCACACCGCTTTCTACAGCAAAGCCAAATTCAGCATTCACCACCTGCAGGTACTGCGCTTCAGATTTCTTGACACCCGTAATGGAAATACCGTTCCAGGTACCCGATTCATCTTCAGACGTAAAAATTACAGGCTTGTTCAAGTCGCCCACGACAGCCAAGGAACCACCCCGGATATCCAGGCCAGCCCCTTCAGCAAATTTCACGACAACACCAGGTTCCACCAAAACGGACTTGCCATCAGGAACAATCAACGTCTCCTTAACAAGGTAAGGAGAACCTTCCTTCTTTATGAAACCCGAAAAAACGCCCCCCAATTCCGTTTCAACAGCAAAAGCACTCACGTGGAGTGCTGCTGCAAAAATCGTCATTAGAGCATGAACTCTAAAATTCATTAACGGACCTCGTAAACCTTCTTAGCCTTTACCCTATATCCGCTCTTGTGAATGACTTCAATATCGAACTTGTTGACGGATTCACGATTCAATTCCACAGGAATCTGATAATCCAAGCCTTGGATCTGGGATTGGGTTTCTTGTAATATAGTTTTTCCATTCTGTTTTACAACAACCTTATACAGATAAGTCGGATTATTTTCAGACATCTTTATTCTAAACTGTAATGTCTGGGTGATACGATTATCCATTCCCGGCGGAGGAGGCGGAGGATTCAGAAGCTGTCGATTACCACCGATAACATCTACGCTGAAACGCTTCTTGGGATAGCATCCCATAAACTTGGAAATCGTAGAAACGTTACCGGCCTGATCCTTGACTCTTACAAAGTATTCATGATTGCCAGGAATCAGCTTGACACGATGCTGAGCATTCTTGGTAATGGACAATCCAGAAATAGGAGATCCTTCCATTTCCACAGAAACATCGCCTGCATCATTCTGCATTTCGCTCACCGAGGCAGTTGCAGAGCAGCGCAGAGAATCGTAGGCAGAAATAGTCACCACGGGAGCCTTGGTGTTAACCTCGGAACAGGCCTTGTTGACATTGATATCGATTGTCTTGGAAGTAACAGAACCGGCACTCATAAAGGTTAGAGTAGCCTTATTGACATTCCACAGACCATTTGCATCGGTCAGGACAACCTTCTGGGCAAAGGAATGAGATACGCCATCGGCAACACGGATCAGGTTTGCAGACTGATAGGAATTGCCAACCTTGAGAATAAGGGTAGCCGCTTCGTCCTTGGTACGGTAGAAGCCTTCTACCATCAGGCCCTGGTCACAGACATCCACCGGAGAATTCGTAGAAACAGAGAAACCGTTTTCGGGAAGGGACTGGGCTGCCTTACGAGCTTCTTCCTTCAGTTCTTCCTGATAGGTCGAGTCAGCCTTCTGAATTTCGGGAATCAAGTCGGCAACATTCTTGGACTTGTCGGCCAGAAGTTTCTCGATTTTCTTGGCAAAGCGAGCTTCACCGGAAGAAGCCAACTTCAAGACCACCAGGGAGTCGGTTCCGAAAGTCGTTTCGCCAGCAACGATGGCCACGCTCTGTTCGCTACCGTTGGGAGAAATTTCCAGCTTACCGGTCTTCAGACCAGCAAAGAAAACGCCTTCGCCGCCAATATAACCTTCAGTACCACGGATAGATGCCGTTGCAGTTCCGGTCTTGAAGATGAACTTGGACTTGTCCTTCAGCAGTTTGGGAACAGCAAAGTTAAGGTGCCCCTTCTTAATATCGAGGCGGGTTTCAAAGCCACCTTCGTTATTTGGTTCAAGAAGGTTAGTCATTTCGACTTCAGCATTTTCGGCAATAGTAATGGAGCTTCCATCAGGAAGGCCAAAAATCACTTCGGATTCCACGCCAGTACGAACGCGGTCAGACTGATAGACGTGGGCCCCCACGCGAAGGGCGGACCATTCACTCTGCTTAATCTTGATACGGTCCACAGTACCCAAGGCAGAACGAACCTTACCCACGGCAGGAGCAGAAAATGCCATCGCCGGAAGCAAGGCCACAGCGACAGCCAGTCTAAAATCAAACTTTACTCGAGAATTAAGGATTTTACCGAACATAATCCCTCAACTTTTAAAGAACGTACTTTGGCACCGCCTCGTACACTTTTTATGTTAAAAATATGCTTTTTTGAGGGGAAACGTCAAGTATTCTTTACAATAGGTGATACAAATCAAGCTAACCGCCAGCTAATTTCACGGTAAAACCGCGTTTTTCCAGCTCAGCCTTCAAAATATTGCGTTTATCACCCTGAATTTCGATGGCAAAGTCCTTCACAGAACCGCCAACACCGCATTTCTGCTTCAACTGGCGTCCCAGTTCCTTCAGTTCATCCTCGTCCATGGGCACACCGGTGACCACGCTAGCCATCTTGCCGCCACCCAGACGTTTTAACATGATACGGACGACTCCATCGCCCTTAGGGCGTTCAGCCTTAGGCTTTTCTTCCTTAATGCGGCCGACTCCGGTAGAATAGACAAGTGTAGAACGTTCTTCAATACCCATATTAAACCCTTTTCTGTTTTTTCACAATTTTAGCAAAAGTTTTGCACGAAATAGCAAAAACGCCCGGATTATGTCCGGGCGTCTTCGCTTTTAAAAAGTTAGAGTTACTTCTCTGTCGGGCGCTTGTAACCGAAGCTCTTCAGCAGGTCATCATCGTTCTTGACCACGTCATTCTTCTTACGACCGTTGGAACTGGTCAGAGAAGGAATGTCGCAGCGAGCCTTGGCGCGGACAGAAGCTTCAACCTTGTAGAGGTAGGCGCCCGTAGCAATCAGACGTCCATCTTCAGCACGAACATTACCATTGATATCCGGCTTCAGTTCAAAGAACAGCTTCGACATACCAGTTTCATCGGTATAGTCGGGATTGTTCATATCCTGGCTGAAGGTGTAGTAATCCACAAAGCCGCCGATCGTGGTGTAGATCCAGAGCTTGATGTTCACCTTGGTGTCATACAGGTTCAGCTTGCTCAGGTCATCGCCAGGCTTGTAGCTGTTCTGGACTTCATCAACGCAATGTTCCCTGACGTAGTCGGCGATAAGAATCTTGCCGTCATCCGGAACCTCTCCAGTCAGAGGATCAACGCCCTTGATATCACCAGAAGCGGCGTCAATACCTTCCTTAAGAACATACAGACCATCCTTGCTCAAGATGTCGTCCAAGGTTGCCAGGCCGTCCTTACCGGAGATAACGGGGAGCTTGACTTCCATGACCAAGGTGGGACCGAGGTGACCTTCATCTTCATCAAGACCCGGATACGGTTCCTTTCCGCTGCCCTTCTTGGTACCGAAGCTGCCACCCTTAATGGTTTCAACTTCCTTACCGGTCTTGGGATTCTGCACGGTTACAGCATAAGTCTGTCCCTCGGAGGGAGGATTCTTGCTGTAGTACTTATCAACCCTTTCCTTAGAAACTTCGGTCACCGGATTTTCAACAGAAAGCACAACATTCTTGCCGTCCTTCATGATTACGAATACAGTGTCGGAAGCCTCATTTCCGGC
Source organism: Fibrobacter sp. UWH9 (assembly GCF_900129715.1). NCBI lineage: Bacteria > Pseudomonadati > Fibrobacterota > Fibrobacteria > Fibrobacterales > Fibrobacteraceae > Fibrobacter > Fibrobacter sp. UWH9. Next base: position 76,867 of record NZ_FQWP01000011.1, read on the forward strand.
CTTATCACGGAAGAAGCGCACGATGGTATTACCACCAGGCTGCAATCCCTGTGTCGTAAGCGTATCCTGATTAACACCATCTACGGTCCAAATCACTTCCGTGAAGTTAGAATAGATAATGTCCCTGTTTGCAGGAGAAAGAATCACAACTTCAGGTTTAACCTTATCCAGCACAATGAATACGGAACTGGTCATGGAGTTGTTGCAGGCATCGGTATAAGTGTAAGACACATGGTAACCGATATCGCCACTAGCATTCTTGATCAGGTTACCCTTACGATCCACTGTGTAAGACACAAGCAAGGTGTCCTTAGATTCCATAGTAGGCAGGTAAGATACGTTGTAGATACCCACAGTAGAAGTCTTGCTAGAAGCACCTTCCTGCTTACTTGCGGCACCGCTGGTCATCAGGTTGCCCTGAGCATCAGACATGAGGGCCACTCCAGTGTAAGCATCGGCATAGTAAGAAACCGTGATTTCGTTACCCTTCTGGTCCTTAGTGACATAGCTGACCTTAATGACTTCGATGTTTTCCACCTTGCCATTATCCTGAACAACAGGAACCTTCACCACGTCGCCATGCTTGTCTTCAGTGTAGCTGATAGTCACCTGGATGCCAGCCACCTTTTCGGTGTAAGACACATCGGTTTTGCCATCGGCCTTGACATTGCGCTTGGCATCGGCGGCAGCATCAAGATCCAGGGCCACAGTTTCCTTTACAACCTTGTCCAGGTTGGTGTAGGTCTTGGAATCAACCTTAGCCGTACCCAATTCCATAGAAATCACGATAACGGTATCTGCAGACTTTTTGTCGCCCAGCATTTCCTTGGCGGGATCGTGAATCTTAATAACCACATCGTTGGATTCGTGATTTACGTAAATCGTAGTATCAGAAACATCCGGAGTTTCGACGATGGTATAGATGTTATGAGCATTTGCAGCATCGCCATTAGCACTGATGGTCACCGTAGGCAGAGTGTTGCTATAGTAAATCACAACAGAATCCACGACGGAGGTGTTGGCTGTGGGATCCTTATATTCAACGCGGATCACGTTACGGCCAGGTACCAAGGTAGTAGAAGTGTCGTTATTAACGGTCCAGGTAGTCTTCTGATCCGGCAGAGTATATCCACCTCTCCAGTGAGCCGTGATATTAGGCTGATTGGTATAGACGGTGTCGGGATTCTTGTAGGTGGAATCCTTTGTGACCACCTTTGTGATTTCCACATTGGATTGTTCCACAACATCGATCAACTTGATTCGAATAGTATCCACGGCAGAGAGCGTAGGATCATTTCGGTCAGTGACTTCAACAACCAGAATGTAGTCATGCTTGTCATTTTCGTAGTCAAGGACAGTCTTGGTGGAAATCATGCCACCCTGGCTAACACTGAACTTATCGGAATCACCACCGATGACAGTGACCACGTTATTCACGAAGGCCGGGTTAGAGACTCCCTTCAGGTCCTTATCATCACCAAATACAACCTGGCCTACGGTTGTACCCTTCGGCAGATTTTCCTTGATTTCGAAGTTACCGTCCTTAATAAAGGGAGGTTCATTTACGTCGACAATGTTGATGGTACGAATAACCGTATCAACCAAGGTCGGATCATTCTTAGCAACAACAACAAGAGTCAGCTCATGGAGATGTTCGGTGCTTTCATAATCAAGTTTAGAACTATCCTTGACAGTCACCACCAACTTATACACATCGCCATCCTTCACCTTTTCAATCTTGAAGAGAGAATCGGCACCGGATTTGTTGGTGTTGGTGAAATATACAGAATCGGCATCAATGCCATTCTTGCCTTCATCTTCATCCACGATAATGTATTCAAGGACCACAAGACCGGTCTTGGAATTTTCACGAACGTTTACAACAACCTTATCATTTACAGGATTCTTATAACCGCAATTTTCGGTGCAGCTGGAATCCGGAGGTGTAGTGGGCTTGCTGCAGTCATTGAACACAGCATCGCAAGTTCCCGGATCCTTGCACTTGGGATCGCTAGGATCGCACTCGGTCACAATCTTAGGACCTTCGTTCAAATCCTTCAAGGTAATAGTTACGGTAACAGTGGTGTCGTACTCAATATCGCTTACCTTCACATGGAAGACGAACTTATGATCAGGTACAGTTTCATAATTCAGAGCGGCACTATCCTTCACCAAAATATCCTTGCCCTTCATTTCGAAAGGTACGCCAGATTCAACAATGGTATAAGTCAAGGTACCAAATACGGTATTCTTCGTATCAGGATCGCTAGCGACCAAGGAACCAACCTTGGCACCCTTAGGCCTATTTTCGTAAATGGATTCGCTGAAGTCTTCTGCAACCGGAGCTTCGTTCACGTCAATAACGTTGATGGTACGAATCACGGTATCCTTCAAGTCGGACTTCTTGGGATCAGATACGGTAAGAACAAGTTCATGAACCGGCTCAACCTTTTCGTAGTCCAGTTTCGAGCCATCCTTGACAGAGACGACCAACTTATAGGTATCGCCCACCTTCACCTTTTCAACCTTGAAGAGAGAATCGGCGCCAGTCTTCTTGTTTTGGACATTGACGAAGTATACGGAATCCTTTTCAATGTCGCCGGCATCCTGGTCCTTGATGACATATTCAAACAGGACCATACCAGTCTTGGAATTTTCAGCCACATTCACGAAAATCTTATCGGACTTGGGATCCTTATAGCCACAATCTTCAGTACAGGTGGAATCCGGAGGTGTGGAGGGCTTATTGCAATCCTTGATCGTAGCATCGCAGGAATTGCACTCAGGATCACTTTCATCACACTTTGTAATGATTTCCGGTTTTTCATTCTTGTCAATCAGTGAAATTGTTACAGTAACAGTCGTATCGTATTCGATATCGCTCACCTTCACATGGAAGACGAACTTATGATCCGGAACGGTTTCATAGTCCAGAGCAGTGCTATCCTTGACCAAGATGTCCTTGCCCTTCATTTCGAAAGGAACACCGGATTCAACAATGGTGTATGTCAAAGTACCGAAGACAGTGTTCTTTGTATCGGGATCGCTGGCCACCAAAGTACCAACCTTAGTGCCCTTGGGGGAATTTTCAGGAATAGAATCCTTGAAATCTTCCGCAGAAGGAGCTTCGTTCACGTCGATAACATTGATGGTACGTTTAACAGTATCCCTAAGAGTCAAGATAGTCGGGTCGGACACAACCAGATCAAGTTCATGAGTTGCCTTAACCTTTTCGTAGTCCAGCTTAGAGCCATCCTTCACGGTGACGACCAACTTATAGGTATCGCCATCCTTCACCTTTTCAATCTTGAAGAGGCTATCGGCGCCTGAGCCATTGGTATTCTCGAAGGATACGATATCCTTTTCGATATCACCGGCATCTTCGTCAACGATCAAGTATTCGAACAGGACCATACCGGTCTTGGAATTTTCAGCCACATTCACGAAAATCTTATCGGAAGCAGGATCCTTATAACCGCAATTTTCCTTACAGGTGGAATCCGGAGGTGTGGTGGGCTTATCGCAATCCTTGATTGTAGCATCGCAAGAATTGCATTCAGGATCACTTTCATCACACTTTGTTATAATGTCCGGTTTCTCATTCTTGTCGATCAGATTGACAGTCACGGAGACGGTGGAGTCAAGTTTACCATCGCTAACCGTTACGTGGAATACATACTGATGGTCCGTAACATCTTCATAGTTCAAGGCAGTGCTATCCTTGACCAAGATGTCCTTACCACTCATTTCAAAGGGGATTCCAGATTCAACAATGGTGTAAGTCAAAGTGCTGAAAGACTTGTTCTTTGTATCAGGATCACCTGCCACCAAGGAACCCACCTTAGTACCGTTGGGAGACTTTTCCACGATGGAATCAAGGAAGTTACTTGCAAAGGGACGTTCATTGATGTCATTGACCTGAATTTTGGTCACTGCGGAAACGGAGGTGTCATTGTCGCTCAGAGTGAGAGTCACATCGAAGACATCATTGGGAAGATCTTCATAATTTACCAGGGAGCTATCCAAAACAAAGAGCTGAACATAAAGTTTGCCTTCATCCTTAATAACGCTAGTACTGAACAAGAGTTCTGCGCAAGAGGCGCCGCAAGCCAGATTGTTATCCTTCAAGGAAACATTGAAGTCAGACGGTTCAGCATCGCTAGCGTCCGGATCCTTGATTTCAATCAAGCCAAGAACGGTTTCTTTAGCCACATGTTCATCGGTATCATAGAGGTCCTCGACATTCACAAATTCTGGGATATCATTACCGTCGGTCACATTGATAATCACTTCGGCAGAATCCTTCAGTCCACCGCCATCAACAACGTAGACGGTAACGCTAAAGGAATTCTTGGAATCATCTTCAAAGTCAATGTCTGCGCCGGTCTTAACAGAAATCACACCGGTCTTGGAATTGATTTCAAAATTACCGGAAGCATCCTTGATAGAGTAGGTCAGGTAACCCCAACCCTTAGGAGGATTCTTATCAAGGTCTTCATCATCAGCCAGCACCTTCTTCGGATCCTGGTTGTTAGCCTTACGAACCACAGAATCCACAGCAACAGCTTCCCTGCTAACACTAGGAATCTTGCCCGCATTTTCATCAACAACGAAAACCTGGCCCTGAACAACAACAGGCTTGTCGTTATCATTGTTAATTCGGATTGTTGCAGTAATGATATCTCTTAGGATATTGTCATCGTCATCGGTCTGACCATTACCATCGCTAACCACAATTCTTGCAACCAACACACTGTCAGAAGATTCATAGTTAAGAACAGCACCCTTCTTGGCAGAAAGGACACCGGTCGTAGGATCCAGTTCATAAAGTTCAAGAATTCGATCATGAACTGCTTCGGTGTATTTGTCTTCATACGTTGTACTGAAGGAATAAGTGAAAGCAACATCATCCTTGTCTTCGACACGAATAGTTTCCTTGGCGGGAACAGCACCATTCTTAGTGTCTACCATTTCGAGGAAATTATAGGTAGTGTCGTGAGCATCCGGAGGATCGTTTACAGGAATGATGTTGATGTACAGAGTATAGGTATCATCAGACAAAAGTCCATCACGCAAAACCCTAAACTTCAAGAAATCATACTTTTCACCAAAAGCATCCTCGGGCGGATTATAAACCAGATTCCAACCCATGGAACCATCCAAAATTCCAGAGGGAACGCCAACATATTTACCACCAATCTTACGATTATAGTCAACAGCTTCTTCCAAACCCTTATCATCGCCCCAGTTAACCATTGTCTTCAGGCTATCTTTCTTCGGGGGAGTTACGACATAGATACCGAAATCCCCTGCCCAGGGGTCGCCGCCCATTTCAAATATGGGGAAAATATCACGACTAAAGATGAACTTTTCATCTTCGATCACGTTGATTTCAAGACCATCGATACTGATTAACTGTTTATCGTTATCTTCAATTTCTAGCGGGAAATCACCACTAGAGCCACCATTCTTTTTCAGTTTTGCGCCAGACAAGTTTACGACGCGGAAAGTGATGCGTTCAGTTTCTTCAATTTCTTTATCATCCTTGATATAAACCAAGATCGGGGTAGCCAAATACTTTTCACCAACAACAAAAGAAACCGGCTTCGTAGACTTTCCGCATATGGGGAATGTCGGATCCTTTTCCAGGTCAATATCGTCTTCGACAGCGTAGTTTACGCCAGCTTCGGAACCGCCAAAGGCAAAGCAATATTCTAGAGAGATCTTTGTTTCCGCCTTTTTATCCAGCAGAATCTTAACGGTATCAACATCATGACCTTCTGCCAGGAGATACAGCTCTTCTCCAGCCTTGTTAAATTCAATGTCGACTTCGGGAGAGTTGTAAGGCACATAACGGAAGCCGGTACCATCAAAGTCCGTATCAACGGTAATCTTATTTGCAAGGAGCTGACCAGCAAGAATCATATGCTGAGCCACATTGATTGTTCTTTCAGAGATAAAGGTTCCCTGTAATGTATCAGTACCTGCATTAAATGTTTTAAATATGATGTCATTCTGAGTAAAGAACAACAACTCACCGCTGTATTTCTTATTCTCGACAATGGAGCCATTTCCAGACCAGACGCCCTTGTCAAACTTAGCGTCTTCGTCCATGTACATAATCTGAATCTTGGAACTAGGGTTCAAATCCAAACCATCCTGGAAAAACACGCGGGTCAGTCGGCCCTTCGGCTGCATTCTAAAAACGATCTTACCACCGTTGGAAATCGAAATACTTTTGATATAGATATCATAAGGGTTATCGCGATACTCATCATAAGGTACATCGATGTAGTGAATGCAGAAGTTATTACCATCTTTCAACCCACTCGCACATTCAGCACCATTCACATTCAGAGCCGGACGCATTCCACCATCGGCGGCCTCGATCATTTTAGCATCGTAAAAAAACGAAGGGACTTTCAAATCCGTTTTTACTTCGGGAATGGAATCCGGGCAGGAGGCCATTTTCCGCAGAAGCCCCTCGCCAACAAACTTGGCATACTCAGGAGCATAATCCCCCCCTACACAATGGACACCCACCATGTAGTTCTCCTTATCCTTGAAGTTATTCGCCTGCAAAACACGAACTTTCCCATTGACTCGCATGGGGCCAGTCAAGATGGTATCAGGACCTTGGGCAAATATGACGTCACCGCCAATCATGATGGGACCACCCACCTTACTATCACCATTCTGTCCCAATTTGAAGTCACCCGTTGCAGTACCAAACCAGCCAACGGAATCAGGAATCTTGATTTCCCTGTTTCCAAATTCAATGCCCTCGGCACCGAACATCTTGAACTTCATCAAGTAGTTCCATTCAAGTTGCTGTTCAGCACGCATCCCTTTCGGATCTTCGGTAACATTCTTGAAGTACAGGGGATACAGCGTATCTCGAATATCTACGCTTTCTTCAGCCCAAGTCAGACTGACAGCAGAGACTGCCATAGCAAGAGCCATGGCAAATTTTGCAAACTTATTCTTTCCAAACCACATTAGTTCATCTCCTTTAAGATGAAAACCAAACCAATGCCGACCAAGATAATCCAACCACGAACAACTTAGTCCGTAACTTTTTTAGTTACAATAGGTCAATATAAAAGTTTTACAATCTTTTTTCAACAGGAATATCTACACAACACCCCCAAAAGTGGGCTAAAATCGTCAAAAAACGGGTATTCAGTGACCTAAGGCATCATTTTTTACACAAAAAGTGTTTTTTTCATTACGATTTCCTTGTTATTTTTCTCTTGTAAATGAAAAAGTTTTTTCTAATCACGTTTTCTTTCGTCTTCCTGGCCGTTTTCATGGCTGGCTGCAGAGGCGATCAGAACAAGAACCAAGACCCAAACAAAGTAACTGTAATGATTTACAGCGAATACTTTGACCCGTCCATGCTGACAGACTTCCAGATGAAGACCGGCTACAAACTCCACCTGGAACTTTACGAAGCCCAGGAAGAGATGATCAGCAAGATACAGACCTCCGGCAACAGTCAATATGACGTCATCATCGCCAGCGACGTGGTAATTCCGCAGCTGATCCGCCTGGGATTCATCGGAAAAATTGATACGAACCAGGTGTTCAACCGAAGAAATATTGCAGAACAGTTCCTCAACCCGCCTTATGACACCACCGACGAATATTCCGTGCCTTACCTGTGGGGTACAACGGGAATCCTTTACCGCGACACAACCCTAAGCCCATCTAAGGTCAGCTACAACACACTTTTGGATGAAAAAAGGAACAAAGGGTCCTTTAGCCTCCTTGACGAAAGCCGTTCCATGCTCAGCATGGCCCTTATGGCCAAGGGGTATGACGCAAACTCCACCGATCCCGAACAGATCAAAGCTGCCGCAGAGTACATCAAGGGCATTACCAGATCGAAGAACTTCCTAGGGTTTGACGGCTCTGTCAGCGGTAAAAACAAGGTCCTTTCTCGGCTAAACTGGGCCGCAGTGGTCTTTAACGGAGAAGCCATGGCCGCCATGACAGAAGATCCGACCTTACAGTTCGCCATTCCAATCGAGGGTTCCTTCATGTGGGTAGACGCCATGCTCCTGAGCAGCAAGGCCCCGAACCCTGAGGGAGCCTATGCCTTCATGAATTACATTCTCGACACCAAGACCGGGGCTAAATTGGCCAAATACATCAATTACGCCACCCCCAACAAGTCCTCATTGAACATCATCGACAGCGTTTTCAAGAAAAACAATGTAGTCAACCCCACCAGGGGCGACATTTCTCGACTGGTGTTCCTGAAAGATGTGGGCGAAGCCGTAGAATTCTACGATCAGGCCTGGGAATACATCAAACGAAGATAAAACTAGCCTTCGTTCTTCTTGATCGGAAGAGGGGCAAAGGGCGGTTCCAGTTCGATGCTGATGGGGCAATGGTCTGAACCCTTTACGTCGGTGTGGATTTCGGCGCTGACAATGTTAGGAACCAGGGCGGCATCTACAAAGGCATAGTCAATACGCCAGCCCACGTTACGGGCACGGGCGCCAAAACGGTTGCTCCACCAGGAATAGACGTCCTTGGTATCGGGGTGCAGCTTGCGGAAGCTATCCACAAAGCCGTTTTCCACATACTTATCCATCCAGGCGCGTTCAATGGGCAGGAAGCCGCTGACATCGGCGTTTTCCTTGGGACGTGCAATATCGATTTCCTTGTGGCAGGTATTGTAGTCGCCAACGGTCACCACATGCTTGCCATCGTCCAACCAGCGCTTGCTGTTTTCAAGGAAGGCATCGTAGAAGCGGAGCTTGTAGTCGAGGCGGTCGTCGCCGGAGCCACCATTGGGGAAATAGATGCAGTTCAGCACCCAGTCCGGGAAGACCAACTGCAAAACACGGCCTTCGTCGTCAAATTCTTCGATATCGAAGCCGTAATTCACGCGATCAGGTTCAATCTGAGACAAGACACCCACCCCGCTGTAGCCTTTCTTGCGCTTACAGGCGTTCCAGTAGGCAAAATAGCCCTCGGGATGTGCAATAGCTTCGTCAATCTGATCTTCTTCTGCGCGCACTTCCTGCAGGCAGAGGATATCCGGCTTTGTGGAGCTAAACCAATCGGCAAAGCCTTTCTTGGCAGCAGATCTCAAGCCATTGACGTTCCAACTATATATGTTCATTCGACACCTAATCTTTAGTTTCGGCGCCAAAGATAGCTTTTTTAGCCTGTCATTCAATGTCAAAAAAAGTGTTCGTTTTTTCACTTAGGGAGGTTCATGCCCAAAAACACACAAAAAAGCGACTTTGTTAAATTAAGTTTACAAAATACGCTTATAAAAACGTTAAATCTTTTTTAATTATCTTAATAAAAAAAACGCAAATCCAAATAATAAACGTATATTTAAAGCCATGAAATCTAAAGTTCTGTTCTTATCTGGCATCGTATTTTCGTCTGCAATCTCCCTTTTGACTGGCTGCGCCGGTTCTTCCAGCGGAGAGAATCTTGAAGTTCCCACAAACCTGCCCCCCATCTGCCGAGACATCGACTTTGTGGAACAACCCGATATGCGCGAAATGTGCGGTGTAAGAACGGTCAAGAGCCGCGCCTATAAGAACATTCCTCAGCAGCGCTACCTGATCAAGCCTCAGGAAACTTCCATCGTCAAGAGCGGCAACATGCTGGAGCTCCGTTTCCAGAACTCCCTCCCCCTCTATCTGGACGGCCCTATCGTCGACGAAATGGAATTCAGCCAGGAAAAGCGCCTGCAGAAGATCAAGAACACTTACGATTATCACGAAATTTACAACAAGGGTGCAGAACGTATCCGCGTCTTCAAGATGGGCATCCCCACCGACCAGGGTAACATCTATAATTTCTGCTTCCGCATTCCCGAAAAGAAGGGTAACGCCCGTACTCGTAGCGTCGCCATGGGTAACCATATCGAAGCTCTGAGCTGTGCCGACTTTGATCGTCTGATCGAAGAGAATGCAAAGACCAAATAAATTGGTTTTTCTAAATTTGCGCCATAAAAATTGACTGGTTTTTAATGGCTGCAGAAAATAAATACATCCATAATGCCCTGAAGCAAGTTCATGTAGAAACACCGACCACTTCTGTGTCGGGTTTCTCTATTTCGGGGCTGGCCACCTACTTGCAGATGCCCGAACTGGATTTCTGCGTTGATTTGGGCGAATGCCCCCTGTCGGCCACCTCCATCAATCATGTATTTCTGACTCACGCCCATGGCGACCATGCTCGCTGCCTGATGCGTCATCACAGCCTGCGCAAGATGATGGGTGTAGAACGGGATAGCGTCTATTACATTCCCGAAAACATCGCGGAACGGGCCAAGGACTGGATCCGTGCAGAAGCCCTGTTCGAAGGGGTCGCCGAAAACAAGTTCCGTCTGCCCACCATTGTCCCCGTGGCCCCAAACGAATTGCAGTTCCTGGAGTACCGTAAGGACCTGGCCCTGGAAGCCTTTGAAGTAAAGCATTCCATACCGGCTATGGGCGGCACCGTATACCATTACAAAAAAAAGTTGAAGGAAGAATTCCTGCAGAAAACCCCTGCCGAGCTGATCGCCCTCCGCGAAAACAAGGTGGAAATCACCCGCGAAGTTTACGAGCCCCTGGTCAGCTTCATGGGAGACTGCCTGGGAGAAAGCCTGCTGGACAACTACCGCGTTTTCCAGTCCAAGATTTTGATTACGGAATGCACATTCCTTTCGCCAGAAGATGAGGCCATGAGTGTAAAGAAAGGACACAGCCACATCAACCACATTGTACACGCCCTCAAGGAAATGGGCGACAGTGTCAAGTGCGAAAAGATCATCCTGAGCCATTTCTCCATGAAGTACTCCGACAAGTACATCCGCGATGTAATAGCCAAGGCTATTCCCGAAGAATTCAAGGATAAAATTGTGGTTCTGCTATAAGGCGTGCAAACCGAATAAAAATGGAAAAAGAAATTATGAACGAAGAAGCAAAAAACGAAGTTGAAGAAGTGGTTGAAGGCGCCGCCGCAGCCGCAGAAAAGGAAGTGGTCATTCCGGAATTTTTCCGCGACCTGAAGGAAGACGAAAACGCCAAGGCCCTTTGGCACTATGTATTCCGCACCAACGGTGACCGCAAGCCCATTGCAACCCCCGACGGACTCCCCCACAAGCTGGACTTTGACTGGAAGGACATGTTCCCCACCCACAACGACCACATCGAAGTGGAAATCGGTTCCGGCAAGGGCAGCTTTATTTCGGACTATGCCGCCAAGCACCCAGACTATTTCATTATGGGTAGCGAATGGGATTACACCTGGGCCGCATTCGCCCAGCGCAAGATGGACAAGGCAGGCGTTCTGAACAACGCCAGCATGCTCCGCGGCGACGTATTCTATTTCCTCCGCGATTGCGTCAAGGACAATACCGTAGACGCCTTCCACATGTACTTCCCGGATCCGTGGCCCAAGGAACGCCACCACAAGAACCGCCTGCTCCGCCCCGACTTCCTGGAACAGGTGGCCCGCGTGATGAAGCCCGGCAAGCGTATTTTCTACTGGGGCACCGACCACAAGGAATACAACGAAGTGGCTCTTGAAGTGTTCGACAACTTCCCCGGCTGCAAGGTGCTGGTCCGCAACGAAGCTGAGCCTACCGAAGGTATCATGACCGGCTTCGAAAAGAAGTACCGCAAGGAAGGCCGCCCCATTTACCGCTCCATCATCGAGTTCGAGAAGTAAAAAAGCAACCTGTCCTTGTCATCTTTTGACATGCTATTTTTTCTAGTTTGTTTGCGGTATGTTAAAGCAGCTTTCTATTAATGGTTTCACCCTGATCTCGGAAGCGGAAGTTCCCTTCCGTCAGGGATTCACTGCAATCACCGGCGAAACCGGTGCTGGTAAGTCCGTTCTCCTGAAATCACTTCGCGTGGTTTGCGGAGACAAGGCTCAAGGGAGCTTTGTTCGTACTGGCGCAGACAAGGCCGTTGTGGAAGCCACCTTCGACATTTCTGGCGAAGATGACGTAAGGAACGTTCTCAAGGAACTGGAACTGGACGACGGAAATGACGAACTGATCATCCGCCGCGAAGTCCTGGAAAACGGCAAGGGCCGAGCCCGCGTAAACGGTTCCGTGGTCAACTTGTCTGACCTGCAGAAGCTGGGCGAAGAACTGATCCAGATGCACGGCCAGAGCGAACAGCTGCTGCTCCGCGACACCCGTACCCACGCCAAGATGCTGGACGACTACGCCGGCAACGGAAACCTGCTGACAGAATATGCAGGCCACTGGTCTGCATGGAACGGTATCAAGTCCAAGATTGTAGAAACCGAAGAAAAGGCCAAGAATCTTGCGGCCCAGAAGGACTTTTTAAAGTTCCAGTTCGAGGAACTTTCTAAGGCCAACCTGAAAGAAGGCGAAGAAGAAGCTCTTGAAGAAAAGGTAAACAGCGCCTCCAAGGTGGAAGCGGAACGCCGTTACCTGGATGAAGTCCAGGGAATTCTCGGCGGTGAAAACGGACTGTTAGACCAGGTGCAGTTGCTGCAGGCCAAGATGCGCACCCTGGCCGCCAAGGTTCCCGACTACGACGAAGATTTGAACGCCCTGGTTGAAGTGGCGGACCCCTTTGAAAGTATCTGCAAGGACTTGATGAGACTGTCGCCGTCTGCAGCGGTAAGTGCGGCAGACATCGATCGCGCCAATGCCCGCATCGCCCAGATCCAGAAATTGAAGCGCAAGTACCGCACCGACGTGGCAGGCCTTATGGAACTGACCGAGCAGCGTCGCACCGAACTGGACAGTCTTGAAAATCTGGACGCCGACCTTGAGGAACTGGAACGCCAGGCAAACAAGGAACAGGCGGAACTGAACCGCATCGCAGGCCTTTTGACCGAAGCCCGCAAGAACGCCGCCGAACGTTACGACAGCGCCGTCAGCGAAATTCTCCATAGTTTGGGCATGCCCAAGGCTGAATTCAAGACCTCCATCGAGGAACAGGCCCTCACGCCCAACGGCGCCGACCGCATTGAATTCCTGCTGGCCCCCAACCCCGGCGAAGGATTCAAGAGCCTGCAGAAGGCCGTTTCTGGCGGTGAACTTTCCCGTATGCTTCTGGCCATCAAGAGCGTTATGGCGGAACTGGACCGCGTGCCCCTGCTGATTTTTGACGAGGTGGACTCCGGTATCAGCGGCGAAGTGGGAAACAGCATCGGAGACGCACTCCGCAAGTTGGGCAAGCACCACCAGATTTTGACCATCACCCACTTGCACCAGGTCGCCAGCCGCGCAGAGAACCAGCTGGCCGTCAGCAAGAAGGAAATTGACGGCAGAACCTTCACTTCTGTGGTCGAACTAGACCGAGATGGGCGTATCGCCGAGATATCCCGCATGTTAGGGGGTGATTCCGATACAGTTCGCGAACACGCAAAACAATTGTTGGACGAAAACTTGTAGATTTTATACGGAATTTGTAGAGAACAAAAAAATGACTGAAGAAACTATCTTAACTGAAGAGAAAAAATCTGAAGTAAGACTACGCACTCGTATCTGGAGCGCCATGCGCGCTGTTGTCTTTTTAGCGGTCATCGCCTTCATCTGGCTTGGCATGGCCAAGACGGCCTGTGCATTTGTCGGCATCGCCTTGATCATGGGTTGGGTCAATCTTTACCAGCTCAGATCCCAGGAAATCGAAAAGCCCTATTACAGGTTGTGGCTGAACTTTATCGACGGGATGCTCTCCTTTACCGTTCTGACCAGCATTTTCATTCGCGACTTGATGCAGAATGACCAGGCGGAAAAGCTGCTGGCAGTAGGTTGCGTAGTTCTACTGGCAAGAACCATTGCGCACACTCTGTTTTCTCTTGGAGTTCTTCGCGAAGGAAAGACACTCCCCCGTAAGCGCCGCTGGAGCAAGCTTTCAAACATTTCTATTACAGTAACTATGGGTGTCTACCTGCTGAACCTGGAAGACTATCAGCAGATTGCCATGGTCACCAGCATCCTGCTGGTTCTTGCAGCAACAGCAGCTTACGCTTACTGGTACTACCGCGACCCCGCACACCGCAAGCCTCTTTCTATTGCTAGCCAGCTCACCATGAGCCGCATTGTTCTGACGCCTTTCTTCCTGTGGGTATTCTTCTACGACAACGACCTGAACTACAGCAACAACAGCCTGGTCTTTAAGACTTTGTCCTTAGTGATGGTTCTTGGCTTTATGCTGACCGATTTTCTGGATGGACATCTCGCCCGCAAAATGGGTGAAGTCAGCACCCTCGGAAAATATCTGGACCCCTTCAGCGATAAGATTTCCAACATGACCATTTTCATGTGCTTTATCGCAACAGGTTACGCACCCGTCTGGATGGTCGCGATTATTTACTTCCGCGAATCCAGCGTTGAAACCTTACGCACTCTGGCGGCAAGCGAAGGTCTGATTATGCCGGCCCGTCGCAGCGGTAAATGGAAGACAGCCCTCCAGGGCGCAGGCATTGTAGCCATTCTCCTAGGCGCTATTGACCCCGTGCGCATGATGATTCCCGGCTTTGATAGCATCTGGGAAAACTTCCCGCAGATTGTCATGGGCGTCATTACCACAGTGACTGTACTCAGTGGCGTAGACTACTTCGTTTCTAGCAAGCATATCCTTAAGAAGTTCGTCTAATCAGTATACAGATCTAGTCGGTACGTCCGACGGACAAAAAAAATGCACAAGAAGCCTTGACAATGTTCAAGGCTTTTTCTATATATGGTCTCAACATCGACGCGGGGTAGAGCAGTTGGTAGCTCGTCGGGCTCATAACCCGGAGGTCGCAGCGTTCAAGTCCTGCCCCCGCTACTAAAGAAAAGAGATCTAGTTTAGATCTCTTTTCTTTTTTGCATTTCTCCTAGTTAGCATTGTTTCCAAAACAACGTTATTAACCTCACACCCAATTGATAGTATTCTAAAAAACATCCATATTTTTCTAAATTGTCCACCGATGAAGGAAAAAGACGACAATTTTTCAAGACTGATTAACGACGATAAAATCCTGTACATTCCCGCAATGAGGATCGTGACATTGGTTTTCGCCATAATCTGCACCATGTTCATCGCGGTGAACATCATGCAAAAAGAGCCCCTGATCGCCGCCATCAATGGTGGTATCGCGTTCATCATGTTCTTCAGCTACTTCACCATCATCCGTTTCGATTCCCTAAAAGTTGCAACCCCCGTCACGATGCTGATGCTGACCGTCCTGATTATCACCTACATCATCAATGGCGGTCACGAAGGTTTCGGTGTCATGTGGGTGGTGCTAGTCCCTGTCATCGCCCTTTACTGTTTCCACACAAAGTTAGCGGTAGGCTTCCCTCTGTTCATCGGTGCCATCCTAGCCATAGCCTTTTTCACTCCAGTCTTTGAATACTGCTACCAGTACCAGGAATCTGTACGCGTCCGCCTCCCCTTCATTTACACAGCTGAAGTCGCCATAGCCATCTTGCTCAAGCGAAATATCAACTTGAACAAGAAATACATGAACCACCTGCTCCGCCAGAACATCCAATACAAGGAAAAGGCAGAAGCGGCCAGCAAGGCAAAGAGCGATTTTCTCGCAAACATGAGCCACGAGATTCGCACCCCCATTAACGCCATTCTGGGAAACGACGAACTGATCCTGAGAGAATCCCAGGAACCTGATTCCCTGGAATACGCAAAGAATATCAAGACATCTAGCAAGGCCTTGCTTTCCCTTATTAACGACATTCTTGATTTTTCAAAGATCGAATCGGGTAAACTGAACATCATTCCCACAGAATACAACCTGGGAATTTTGGTTAAGGATTCCTTCAACCTGATTGCTAACCGAGCAGAAAGCAAGGGACTGGAACTGCGAACAGATGTTGAACAGGCTGCACCCTCGGTCCTGCTAGGCGATGAACCCCGTATCCGCCAGATTTGCAGCAACCTGCTGACCAACGCCATCAAATACACCAAGAGCGGTTCCGTTACGCTTCGCGTTTATACGACCATTGGCGAAAAAGACTGGATCAACTTGATTATCGAAGTCCAGGATACTGGCGTAGGCATTTCCGAAAACAATCTGAAGTACCTGTTTGATTCTTTTAGCCGAATTGATGAAAGGCTTCACCGCAATATCGAAGGAACCGGTCTGGGTCTGGCCATCACCAAGCAGTTGGTCGAACTGATGAACGGAACCATTCAAGTCGAAAGCATTGCAGGACGCGGATCCACATTCAAGGTTAGCCTTCCCCAAAAGATTGTTTCTGCAACGCCGGTAGGCGACATAAATGTTTCTGTTCAGGAAGAGGAACCTACTTACCACGAAGAGTTCCACGCCCCCAACGCCCACATCCTGGTCGTCGACGACGTATCTATGAACCTGAAGGTTTTCTCGGGACTTCTCAAGAAGACCCAGATGCAAATCGATACGGCCGTCAGCGGCGAAGAATGTTTGAAGATGGTTCGCGAAAAACAGTACGACCTGATTTTCCTGGATCACATGATGCCCAAGATGGACGGTGTCGAAACCTTCCGTCTGATGCGGTCTCTAGACAACATGAATCCTAATACGCCTGTTGTCATGTTGACAGCCAACGCACTGGAAGGCGCACGGGAACAATACCTGAGTGAGGGTTTTGTAGACTACCTGTCAAAGCCGATCCATGCCGACCAGCTTGAAAAAATGGTACTGAAATATCTACCGAAGAATCTTATATGTCGCGTCTAACAGAATCCGAAGCTCTTGATTTATTTTTGAACGCCCCCCTGGAAGAACTTTGCGCCAGGGCAAATGTAGAGAAGGAACGTCGCCACGGCAAATCAGTTTATTGGGTGAACAACCGCCAGATCAACTACACCAACGTATGCGTTCTGCATTGTAAGTTCTGTGCCTTCAGCAAGATCAAGAAAGATAGCGTTACCGCCTACGACTGGGATTACGACACCATTCGCGACAAGGCGGCTTTCGCCATTGAAGGCGGTGCAAGAGAGCTGCACATTGTTGGCGGCCTCCATCCGGATCACCCTTTCGATTATTACATCGAAATGTTGCGCAAGCTTCGCGTAGAATTTCCCAAGGTCAACCTGAAGGCTTTTACCGCAGTAGAAATCGCCCACTTCGCCAAACTGTCTGGGCAGACTCCCCTGCAGATCATGGAAACGTTGAAGGGCGCAGGTCTTGATGCACTGCCCGGCGGCGGTGCCGAAATTTTGGTGCAGAGTGTTCGCGACCAGATTTGCCCGGGTAAGGAAACTGGCGAAGAATGGTTGGATGTACACCGTGCGGCACACAAGATTGGCATTCCTACCAACGCCACCATGCTGTTCGGCCATATCGAAACTCCGGAACATCGCATCGCTCACATGAAGATGCTCCGCGACCTGCAAGATGAAGCCCCCGGCTTTTTCGCATTTATTCCTCTGGTGTACCATCCGGAACACAACGCCCTTCACAGCATCGTTCCCAACATGACCAGTCAGGAAGATATTCTGCGTACGGTGGCGGTGGCACGACTGTTCCTGGATAACTTCCCCCACATCAAGGCTTACTGGATCCAGATGGGAATCGAGACCGCCATGAAGGCATTGCACTCCGGTGCCAGCGATTTGGATGGAACTATCATCGAAGAAAAGATTACCCACGCCGCAGGAGCCAAGGTTCCCGTGGGCATGAGTCCGGAACGTATGCGTCAGCTGATTTTGAACGAAGGTTTGGAACCGGTGGAACGCGACGCTCTTTACGAACGATTCTCTTAAAGCTCAACCATGCGTTCGACCGCTTCGGCGAACAACGCAGGCTCTTGCAACAAGCTAATTACAACCCAGCCGTCATCTTCGAAATCGAAGAAGAATCCCGGCTGTACCAGCACACGCTTTTCGCGAAGTAGGCGAAGAGTCAATTCCTCGTCATCGTCGCCCAGATGCAACACGGCATACCAGCCCCCAAGAACCTTGGGGCAATACTTGCCGGGGAATGCGGCACGAAGGGTTTCCCAATTGTTTTGCAGACGCTCACGAACTTGGGCTTCGTAATCGGCGGAGCGAGCCAAAAGCGGTGCCGCCAGAGACTGGGCGCAAGAAGAAGCACTCAAGTAAGCGTCTTCAACGAATTCAAGGGCGGCACGGATTTCTTCGAAATTTTCACGGGGGGCATAGAAGGCCATCCAGCCGAATTTTAATTGCGGAGCGCCAACAGCCTTGCTCAAACCATTGAGCCAGAAAATGGGACACTTGGGGCCGTTTACAGGAGCAAAGACAATGTCGTTTCCACCGCAGTCAAAGAAGTCGGCGTTAATGTTTCCGTCACCAAGACCATTGCGGTTTCCGCCGCGCAAATACAGCCAACTGCGTTTGACTTCGTCGCTGAAGCCATAATCGCCGAAGACTTCATCTACCACGAGAATCAAGGTGTTCTCTTCGCAGAAGCGAACAATTTCATTCCACTCGGCGAGGCCCACAATATGGCCTGTGGGATTATGGGGCGAAACCAGCAGAAGGATGCGGGCGTTTTCGGGAGCGGCCAGCAGGCTGTCTGTATCCAGCACGAAGCGGAACTGGGGAGCGGAAGATTCAGGAAGGCAAGATGCATCGACTCCGCCCTGCGGGCTTTGCTCAGCATGATGCGCGGAAAGTTCCTGACGTAAAGAGCGAACGGTCTTTAGCCCAGTTTTCTTTTCGCGGATCAGTTTCAAAAAATAGGGAGCGCATTCCAGATGTTCCAACTGGGCCAGCGTATCCAGCAGCGGATAGCCGGGCATCGGCGTCAAGATGGCATCGCCTGGATTGCAGAATGTCTTAAAGAGTACAGAGTAAGCTTCGCTGGTACTTGCGGTAATGATGACCTGGTTTGCAGTAAAGCGACCACCTCTTTCACGATAGTAAGCGGCAACGGCTTCTCGGGCCTCACGCCAGCCCGAGGCATCGGGAGACCAATGGCCGAACTGTTTGCGGGCTTCGTCTACCGCGGAGTCCAATTCCACAGGCAGTCCCACGCGAACCGGCGAACTGACGGTCATGTCGATAAACGGAGCGCTTTCCTTTTTCGCTTTTTCCAACTCTTCGAAAAAGGGGCTGGGAGTCAAATCATTGGGAAGCCTTTCAGAAAGTCTAACATTCAAACGGTTCATTTATTACATCCCATAGATTACAGCTTCTAGCGGTCTTAAAACTCTTGTTACGCCCGACGATTCAAACGGACCTTCGTAATTGCCTATTAATAGTTTGCGGTTCTCTACCAGGCGTCCATCATATTCAACTTCCGTCTCGCCAAGGTTAACCAGCACCACAATGCCGTCACCTCGCCTATAGGCCATCATTTGTTCGTGTTCGGGGAGCAGCGCCGTAAAGGGGCCCCCGTCCAGATTGGCATTGGAAGAGCGCAAGGCGATCAGTCGACGGTAAAAATTCAGCACGGAGTTTGGGTCCGATTCCTGGGCCGCCACGTTGATTTCGACATAGTTGTCGTTCACGGAGAGCCAGGGTTTGCCCGTGGTGAATCCGGCGTTGGCGTCGGCGTTCCACTGCATGGGCGTGCGGGAATTATCGCGACTAAAACGGTTTACGAAGGCCATGGCCTGCTCGTGGGAAAAGCCTTCCTGCAGGGCCATCTTGTACTGGGCCTTGGTATTGATTTCGTCGTACTTTTCCAGGTCGTTCCACTGCACGTTGGTCATGCCGATTTCCTGACCCTCGTAAAGGAAGGGAGTCCCTCGCAAGGTCAAGAGCAGCGTAGCCATGGCCTTAGCCGCCAACACGCGCAGCTTGGGATCGGCAGCCACCCGTTCGCTAAAGTAATTGTTCACGCAGCGGGGCTTGTCGTGATTTTCGAAAAAGGCAGGATACCAGCCGTTCTTCGCAGTGGCCTCCTGGCTTGCCAGCAGAGCCTTCTTAAAATCCATGATGCCGTAGGGCGACGGCTTGCACCAGATTTCAACATCGTGCAGGTGGCCAAACTCGAAGAGCATATCGAAGGCGCCGTTCTCCCCTACCCAATATTTCAAGTCGTCGGGTCCCACGCCGTTTGCCTCGGCCACGGTGAACACGTCCTTGCCCTGAGTCACGTTCTTCTTGAACTCCTGCAAGAAATCCAGGACACCCGGGGTATTTACGGTCATGGTGTGAACGCTGACCAGGCCATCGCTTGCATCAGGGATTCCGCTTTCAAAGCCGTTCGGTTTCTTGATGTAGGGAATGGCGTCAATTCTAAAACCGCCCACGCCCTTTTTAATCCAGAAGTTGGCAATGTCGAAAAGGGCCTGGCGCACGTCGGGATTTTCCCAGTTCAGGTCGGGCTGCTGGGTGGCGAAGGTGTGCATGTAGTACTGCTGACGTTCTTCATTCCATTCCCACACGGAGCCGCCAAAGATACCGCGCCAGTTGTTGGGAGGAGCCGGTCGCGTTCCCGGTTCGCCAGCAACGCCATCTTTCCAGATGAACCAATCGCTCTTGGGATTGTGGCGGCTGGACTTGGATTCCTTGAACCATTCACACTGATCGGACATGTGGTTGAACACCAGGTCCATCACAATCTTGATGCCACGCTTATGGGCCTGGGCAATCAAGTTGTCCATGTCGGCCATGGTTCCATACAGGGGATTGATTTCGTAAAAATTGGAAACGTCGTAGCCGTTATCCACCATGGGAGACGCATACACCGGCGTAAGCCAGATCGCCCCCACGTTCAAAGACTTCAGATAATCCAGCCGGCTGGTAATGCCGTTCAGGTCCCCGATTCCATCTCCGTTGGAGTCCTGGAAACTGCTGGGATAAATTTCGTAGGCAATGGTATGTTTCCAGCGCTGCATACGACGTCAAAACTATTTCTTGTGCTTCTTGATCAGGCCCACTAGAATCGTGGCCACCAAAATTCCGGCAGGCAGAACAACGGCGATGGTCAAAAGGATCAGCTTCTGGAAGTCGCTCATTTCCTTCAGGGATTTCTTGAAGTTCTTAATGCGATCCAGCAGGCCCACCTTCCCTGCCGGAGCGGCACCATTTGCGGCACCCTCGGCACCGGCAGAAGCCTCATCGGAATCAGCCAGATCCTCGGAACCGGCAAAAGCCTTTACATCGGGAAAGTGGCCCAGCAGACCTGCCACGGCATCCTTTATCGGCACCACAAAACCACCGACCTTGTCGGCGTACATGGCGTAGCGTTTCTTGAACGGACGTGTCAGTCTACCAGTTAAATCCATAATTCCTCTACTCTAGATTCCTCGACTTCGCCACTTCGTGGCTACGCTCGGAATGACACTTACAGCCTACCTGTACAGCAGGTTCACACCGCCGAACAGGGCGCGCATGTTAGCCTTCAGAGTATCGCTAGAAACACCGCGGCCTTCCACTTCCTTGCCATTGGCCTTCAGCACAATACGGCTGAGACCGCGACCAGCCCACATGGAATCCTTTTCAGGAACCACCACCTGGCGATACTTCACCAGTTCCACCGGCATGCCGATTTCACGCATGAGCATAAGGCCAGCTTCAATGGGACCTTCGGCAGTGATGGACTTGATTATGGGCTCCTTGTCCTTCTTGAAGTGGAACACGAAACGGTTTTCATCGGGAACAACTTCGATGTTGTTGAACACCAAACGGCCGTTCACGTTAACGCGCTGTTCGCGGAAAACATCCAGAACCCGTTCGGCGCTCAGTTCGCCTTCCTTTTCGCTGCAAGCCTTCAAGATGGGCTGCAGTTCGGCGGCTTCGGCCAGACTCATCTTGTAACCGAACTTGGTGATGATTTCGTACACGGCGGTACGACCACTCTGGCTGGTGAAGCTGAGGGAATCGTTCTGGTTACGGCCGATGATGGAGTAGTCGATGGGGCGGTATGCACCCTTCTTCATGTCCTTGGTCTTGCTGGCGCCATCCTGGTGGATACCGCTACGATGGACGATAGCTTCGGCACCGATCAACGGAGCACGATTGTAGATGTTGATACCGGACCACTGAGAAATCAGGATGGCGGTTTCGTAAATTCTTTCCAGATGCAGGCCAGTGTCTACACCGGAGTTGTGCAGGCCCACAGCCACTTCGTAGAAGTTGGTGTTACCGCAACGTTCACCCAGACCGTTCAAGGCCACTTCCATCTGGGTTGCACCCACGAAGAAACTTTCCAGGGTAGCGGCAGTTGCCATGCCCAGGTCGTTATGGCAGTGAACAGAAATAGTCACGTTCTTGGGCAGAGCATCGTACACCTGCTTGATCTGGGAGATGTACAGCATGGGGCGATAACGTTCCACGGTGTTGGGCAAGTTCAAGGTAGTTGCCCCCGCTTCCACCACGGCCTTCAAAACTTCAATGACAAAGTCCATGTTTTCCAGGCAGTCACCGAAATGTTCGCAGCTGAATTCCACGGTACCGCGGTCACCCACCAGAGACTTTGCCAACTTCACGCATTCCACGGCCTTGGCCTTCACCTGTTCCGGAGTCATGTGCAGCACGTGTTCCATGGAGAGGGGGCTAGTTGCCAAGAAGGTGTGGATACGAGGATTGGGAGCATACTGGACCGCTTCCCAGCAGCGCTGAATGTCGCTGGGGACGCAACGGGCAAGACCAGCCACCACGATCTTCTGGGCGACTTCATCACCTTCTTCAGCCATCTTTGCGGTGAGCTGGGCCAGTTCCTTACAAGATTCAAAATCCATTTCGCTAGAAGCCGGGAAACCCACTTCGGCCCCCTGCACACCCAGCTTCAACAACTGGAGGTAAACGTCCTTCTTCTGGGCGTTATTCCAGGGCTTGGGCAGAGCCTGGTTACCGTCACGCAGAGTGACGTCGTAAAAAAACGGTTTTCTTGCCTGATCGGCACAATCCATCATGCACTTCATTTTTCATCTCCTTGCCGCTTCCCTCGATTTTCACCGGGAACGCAAAGTCATTTAATTTTCAATCTCAAAGATAGCTTTTTTTATCCCTCTGACCAAAAAACAAAGGCCCGCTTTCCCGAGGAAGCAAGCCTTTTTAGTGTTCAATTTCAATAAAAAAAGTCTTATTGATTCAATACCCTAAAACCTCGCCTCGGTATTACACAGAGCGGTGCAAAGTAGAAGTTGTAGGTCTAGGATCATTTTCATGCTGATGAATATACAAAGAAGTTTCCCCCACGGCAAGGGAAACTCCTTATTTTTTAGTAGCTGTTCAACAAGACCAGACTGCTAGAATTTAATCAGCATGTTCCGACTTGAATTTCCTGCCGAGACACGAAGGACATAGATACCAGACATGGCCGGCTTTTCCAGTTCCACGGTATGCTCACCGACAAGAACGCACTATTAACGGTCATATCTTCCTTAAACATAGATGTCAGACATGACTCTTGAATTTCATATATTCTTTCCGTCGGAAACACCGACTTTTTTGTATATCGCCAGACAATCGCCCGCGAATTTATTTCGCACTACGGGAAATGCGTTCCTCGCCCCCATGGATAAAACAGCAGGCGGATATCGCAGACCATTCCGCTCGTATTCGAGCTTTGGAAACGTAGGTGGATTTCTTCGTAAAAGGCGACAAAGCGGGGAGATACTAGTTTTATAATCGCGCTGCGTTTTTTCTACTTTTCTTTTTATGGAACACGAGTATACTGTCAGAGGGCGAATTTTTCCGGAACCGGACCAGGTTCAGGACATTTCTTCGCTTCGCAAGTTTATCAACAAGATGAGTTGGGTCGAACAGGACTTCGAATCCCTGGGTTTGAAAATCGACGAGCGGAACGTTTCCCGATTCTCGATGAAGAGCGAGGACCTGGACAATGCCGCCCTGGAACAGGCTTGTCAAAATCTCTCCATGCTTCTGGGTTGCAAGGTCATCCTGAGCAAGGACCACGAAGTTTACGGTGTAGCCAATGTGTTCAACGGCGGATCCGATTACGAAGTCGTCGACGAGGATTGTTACCTGTGGATTTACGAACGGGGAGCGCGCCTCTCCTGCGAAAAAACAAAATTCTGGAACGAGAAGTTCACGGATCTGGAACAGAAATTCGCCCAGGGAGCCGCCGCCAAGGCTTTGCAGAACTTGGACCCCATCCTGTAATAAAAAAGTTCGAACTTTATTATCTTTGCCCCCATGATTCTATTAGTGGCCGAAAAACCTTCCGTTGCAAACCAACATTACAAACCTATGCTGGAACGCCTGGAGGGCGAAAAATTCACACAGGGAGATGGTTGCCTGATTGGGCAGAACCATTGCATTACCTGGTGTGTGGGTCACTTGATTACCCTGGCCCCCCTTGATGCCTACCCCGGTTTCGAAGGGGGCTGGAAGTTGGGCAACTTGCCTTTGCTCCCTGAAAAGTTCCGCCTTATGGAGATTGAAAGCACAAGAAAACAGCTAACTGTTGTGCGAGAAATGATGAGTAAGGCGGATGTCCTCGTGAACGGCGCCGATGCCGGCCGCGAAGGTAATCTGATTTTTGACCTGGTCCTTGATTTTACCCCCGCCTTTAAGCAAAAGCAGATCAAGCGTCTTTGGGTGAACAGCTATGTGGCCAAGGATCTGGACAAGGCCTGGAAAAATCTGGAAGATGCCACCCAGCGATTAAACTTGAGTTATGCCGCTCGCCTGCGTCAGCGCGCCGACTGGATGGTAGGCCTTAACGCCACTCGAGCCTATACGCTTACGGCTGGCCGCGGCAAGATGATTTCTGTGGGCCGCGTGCAGACACCCACTTTAAACTTGATTGTAGAACGAGACGCCCTGGTGGAACAGTTCAAGGAACTGTATTACTACAGCGTAGTGGGAACCTGGAAAGGATTCCAGGCACAGTTGCTGCGCCCCGACCGCGACGCCAAGGATTCTGGCAAGGACAGCGCAGAAGGCCCTGCCCTGAAAGTGGCGGTCTTTGAAAAAGAGGAACCGGCCCAGGCCGTAGTGGACAAATGCGCCCCGCCCGAAGATGCGGTCATCGCAGGCATTGACGTCCAGCAGAAAAAGCAGTTCCCCCAAAAACCTTTCGACCTGACGGAACTGCAGAAAGAAGGCAACAAGCGTTTTAAGTACAGCGCCCAGCAAGTGCTGGATTGCGCCCAGAATCTTTACGAAAAGAAGTTGCTTACCTATCCCCGTACCGACTCCGCCTACCTGCCCGACACCATGAAGCAGGAAGCTTACGCCCTGGCACAACGCCTGGCAACGCCCCAGCAGCAAGGGATCATGCGTCCGGAATCGGAAAATTTCGTCTTCATCAATTCCAGCAAGGTCACGGACCACTTTGCCATCATTCCTACAGGGGAACTGCCCAACGGTCTCCCTGAAATGGAAGAGAACATCTACAATCTGGCCAAGGAACGTTTTGTCCAGGCATGGCTGAAACCCTATGTTTGGAATGAAATGGAAGTGACACTGACCGCCCCTGCGGGCAGTGACGCAGAAACCTTCCGCCTTAAGCTGAAGCAGAACGAGGACTTAGGTTTCCGCGCATTGGTCAAAGAAGAGAAGAAGGCCAAATCCAAGAAGAAGGGCGACGCAGGCGCCGACTCCGCCGCAGCCGACGGAAAATCCGGCGACGACAGCGGCAATTCTGACGACATCACCAATATCGTAGAATCCTTTCCCGACTGGAAAATCGGCGACAAGGCCCCCTTCGACGCCCTGGAACTTCAGAAGAAAAAGAAGTCCAAGCCCAAGTATTATACCGAAGCCACCCTCCTTGCCGCCATGAAGACTGCAGGCAAGCAGATCGACAACGAAGAACTGGCCGAAGCCATGAAGGACCGCGGTCTTGGAACTCCAGCCACTCAGGCAGGCATCATCGAGACCTTGAAAAAGCGCGGATTCATCGAAGCCCAGAAAAACAATCTGGTCAGTACCGCCCGCGGCCGCGAAGTCATCGCCCTCATGGACGAAAAAGTCAAGTCCCCCGAAATGACCGGCGAATGGGAATACAAGCTTTCCCAAGTAGAAAAGGGCAACCTGGATCCCAAGGAATTCCGCGACGGCATCGTGGAATATGTGAAGGAACTTTTTGTTCAGCTTCACGAAAAATACGGCAGCCAGTTTGAACGAGAAACCGTAACAGAAGCTCTCCCCTGCCCCAAGTGCAGCCAGCCCATGGAAATCGCCCCCTGGGGATACGTCTGCAAGAATGGCGAATGCGGTTTCAAGGCAGGCCACACCATTGCAGGCCGCACCCTTAGCCACGCCGAAATGGGCAAGCTTCTGGCCACCGGCAAATCTGACTTGCTCAGCGGCTTCAAGAGCAAGAAGGGAACCACCTTCAGCGCCAACCTGGTTCTTGGCGAAGACGGCAACATCGGATTTGAATTTAGCGACGAACCCCAGGACGCAGCCCCCACAGACTATACCTGCCCCAAGTGCCAAAAGAAACTAAAAAGTTTAGGCAACCGTCTCATTTGCGAAGAGCCTTGCGATTTCGTTTTCTATAAGACTATCGCCGGCCACGTCATGAGCGACGAAGAAATGGCGGAGCTGTTCAGCAACGGCACCACCGACGTCATCACCGACTTTATCACTAAGAAGGGCCAGGCCTTTAGCGCCAAGGTGGTCTGGGATAGCGATCACAAGGCCACCTTCGCCTTCGAAAATGACGGACACTTCCACGGTACCGAAACCAAGTTTAAGTGCCCCATCTGCAAACACACCCTAGAAGAAAACAAGAACGCCATCTTCTGCACAGGTAAAGGTTCCGACCGCGATGAACAAGGCAATCCCTGTGATTGCAAGTTCACACTGTTCAAAACAGTCGCCGGCAAGAAACTCCGTGCCGCCGACATCAAGGCCTTGCTCAACGGCGAAAAAACGGAACTGATTAGCGGATTCAAGAACAAGAAGGGCGAAAACTTTGACGCCTTCCTGAAAATGAGCCCCGTAGGCCGCGTAGAATTTGAGTTCCTCCGTCGCGAATACCCCTGCCCCGGTTGCGGAGGTTTCCTACGCAAGGTAGATGGCGGCTACCAGTGCATGCAATGCGGTTACGGCATTCCGCAAGTGTTCTACCAGCGCAAATTCTCTGACGAAGAAGTGGAAAATCTGCTGAAGAACAAGTTCTCGCCGGTGCTAGAACCGTTCAAGAAGGACGTCACCACCTTCCGTGCCGCCCTAGAAATCCGCGAAGGCGGAAAGCTGGGCTTTAACAAGTTGACTGTTGAAGTCATCAAGCAGAAATAGCAAACCTTAATCGATCCGTTCGCCCACAAGAACGCTCAGGTAAGCTACGGTAACAGCGGCTGCAGCCACGACACTGCCGGCCCCCACCAGCATTGCACAGAAAACGGCGGGAGCTGCTGCCAGAAGAAGACCGAAGAGAGTGTTGTTGCGCTGGATGTTCAGAATATTGTGCATAGTTAATCCTTTTTTCTTTTTTACGTGTACAAATATAGGTTTACATTCGCGTCAATTTCTGACAATTTTATATGCAAAAAAAAGACCGACGGTTTTACCCGCCGGACTTATTTGTCGATCATTTATCAGTTAGACTTTAACAGCCTGCAAAACTACTTACCAAGAATCTGGTTGTAGAAATCCGGAGCGAACTTCTGGATGTAACCCATAATGAAAATGACCAGCACGATCAAGGGCAGAATCCACTTGATGTAAAAACGGACAATCCCGTTTACGGGAAGCTTCATACCGCTACCGGTATTGACTTCATCGTAGAAATTCTTCTGGCCCCAGCCGTAACGGAAGTTGCAGAACACCACGAAGAACAAGCTACCGAGAGGCAGCAAGGTGTTAGAAACAATAAAGTCTTCCAGGTCGAGAACGCCACTGCCAGCACCAAAGGGCTGAATGCCAGAAAGCACGTTAAAGCCCAAAGCACAAGGCAAGGAAAGAACGATAATCGCCAGAATGTTCCACTTCACCACCTTCTTGCGGTCGTAACCCTTCAGGTCCATCCAGAAAGAGATGATGTTTTCGAACACGGCCACCAAGGTACTCAGGGCGGCAAAGCTCATGAACAGGAAGAAGGCCACACCGCACCAGCGACCCGCAGGCATCTGGCTAAAGATGTTGGGCAGAGTCACGAACACAAGGCCAGGACCAGCACCCGGTTCCACATTGAAAGCGAAGCAGCTGGGAATAATGATCAAACCGGCAAGCAAGGCCACCACCGTATCCAGGACGCAGATATTCACCGCTTCCTTGGCTAGGGTATGCTTCTTGCCGATGTAGCTTCCGAAGATGGACATGGAACCGATACCGATACTCAAGGTAAAGAAAGCCTGTCCCATGGCGGCAAAGATTACTTCGGTAACGCCCTGCTGCTGCAGACGGGCAAAGTCCGGGAGCAAGTAGAACTTGAGGCCTTCTTCAGCACCGGGCAAGGTCACAGCGCGGATGGCAAGAATAATCATGATCACGAAAAGCATAGACATCATGCTCTTGGTTACACGTTCCACGCCCTTCTGCAAGCCCAGAGAAACGATTCCCAGACCGAGAATGGTAGCAATAGCCATCCAGCCCACCTGCACGCTGGGATTCCCCAACATGGTGCCGAATCGTTCACCCACCTGTTCAGGAGACAGGCCATGAATATCCCCTTCCACCGCCATGTGGTAGAAGTAGTACATCATCCAGCCGCTCACCGTGGTGTAGAACATCATCAGCAGGTAGTCACCGACGATCATGGGATACTTGGCAATATGCCACTTGGAACCGGCAGGTTCCAGTTCTTCGAAAGATCGGCCGATACCGCGCTTACTGGCACGACCGACAGCAAATTCGGCAATGAGGGCGGGCAAGCCCAAGATCACCAGGAAGAACAAGTAGATCAGGATGAATGCGGCACCACCGTACTGGCCCGTAATGAAGGGGAAACGCCAAACATTACCGATACCAATGGCGCAACCCGCCGCAATCAAAATAAAGCCAAGACGAGATTTAAAATTTTCTCTTTGATTCATTTTCAATAACCCGCAGATTTCTTAGGTTCCAAATTCAATGCCGTTCACAACGTGGTAGCGACGTTCTCCGTTAGCCTTGATAACTACGGCCACGCCATCTAGGTAGTACACACCCTTTTTGGAAACATGGTAGCGCAAACGATCAATCTTACGGTCAGAGACGTAAATCATCAAGGGCATCAGGAACATATCGTGGCTAATAAAGATATTCACACGGTTGGTTTCAGACATGTTGGGAATGATTCCCTGCACAATCGTCTGAACGGCACGGGCTTCCAGGTCATAGAAGGCAGAGGTCAGCAAACCATCGAAGGCCCACTGGGAGTATACTTCACCTTCATTAATACTGGCGGTAGAATCCTTCTTGTACTGTTCAAAAAGTTCCATGTCCTTGATGTAGGTGCTGGCCACCAGGCGATTGGTAATGACAGACTGGAAGCTGGTCGTATCTTCACCACGACCGTAGGCAATGTTGATTGCGGTACTGCGAGTACGCACGAAATCGGTATGACCGTAAGAGAAAGCTTCGGAACTGGCCAAAAAACCGCCCAGGCGCTGAGACTGTTCGATACCGGCCTCGGTCAGCTTGGATTCAACACCGACACCACTTTCGCGACGTCCATGACGAATGACAAAGGCAACCTTGTCGCCCTCTTCCAGGCTTTCATAAACAGACTGAACCGTTTCGTAATCGGTAATGGCCGAAGCAGCGACATACTGACGGTCCTTTTCGATTTCTTCAGTCAGGATTTCGAAGGGCATATCGTTACCGGTAATGCCGCTGATAGAAGAGGTATCGCCCTCGGGCACAAAGGAAGTGTCCAGAGGCATCTCGGATGCAGAAGAAATTTCCAGCGAAGCAGAAGATTCGATGGGCTGCGAGTTGGGATCATCACCAACCGTGGCAGAGCTGGCCGGATTAACCGGGGTTTCTATGGGAGGAGTCTGCGGATCATCGGCAGGCGGATTGACGGCCACACCAGAATCATTGGAACTATCACTACCACATGCACTAAAGAGCATGGCGGCTATAGAAATGGGCAATAAAAATTTCTTCATCATAATGTTCCAATATAGTAAGATGATCTTTTTCAAGATTTTCCACTTTTTTAATTTTTGTATATTTGAGCCGCTAATTTTATAAAGAACGTAGGTTGATCATGAGCGAAAATTACAAGTATGGTTTTGTGACTGATATCGAGAACGAGGCTTTTGAAAAGGGTCTTAACGAAGATGTCATCCGCCGTGCCAGCGCTCTCCGTGGCGAACCTCAGTTCATGCTGGACTTCCGCCTGAAGGCCTACGAAAAGCTCTTGACCATGGAGCAGCCCAAGTGGGGCGAACTGAATTTTGAACCTGTAGATTTGCAGGACATCGTCTATTATTCCGCTCCCAAGAACAAGAAATCCCACGAAAAAATCGAAGACGTGGACCCGGAACTTCTGGCCACCTTCGAAAAGCTGGGAATTCCCCTGGACGAACAGAAGCGCCTGGCCAACGTAGCCGTGGACGCCGTGTTCGACTCCGTCAGCATTTATACAAGCCACAAGAAGAAACTCATGGAAATGGGCATTATCTTCTGCAGTATTTCCGACGCCATCAAGGAATATCCGGAACTGATTGAACAGTACCTGGGTAGCGTGGTTCCTGCAGGCGACAACTACTTTGCCGCCCTGAACAGCGCCGTCTTTGGCGACGGAAGTTTCGTCTACATTCCCGCAGGCGTCAAGTGCCCCATGGACCTGTCCACCTACTTCCGCATCAACAACAAGGAAGCAGGCCAGTTCGAACGCACCCTGATTATCGCCGACGACAATGCCGAAGTCAGCTACCTGGAAGGCTGCACCGCTCCTGAATTCTCTAGCAAGCAGCTCCATTCCGCTATCGTAGAACTGGTAGCCAACGAGAACGCCAAGATTAAGTACAGCACCGTGCAGAACTGGTACGCCGGCGACCGCGAAACTGGCGCAGGTGGCGTCTACAACTTCGTGACCAAGCGCGGCAAGTGCGCCGGCAAGAACAGCCGCATCAGCTGGACCCAGGTAGAGACCGGTTCCGCCATCACCTGGAAGTACCCCAGCTGCGTTCTGGTTGGCGACAACTCCGTAGGCGAATTCTACAGCGTTGCCCTTACCAACGGACACATGCAGGCCGATACCGGCACCAAGATGATCCACATCGGTAAGAACACCAGGAGCACCATTATTTCTAAGGGTATCAGTGCCGACTGCTCCAGCAACGCCTACCGCGGCGAGGTTTCTATCCGTAAGGGAGCCGCAGGCGCCCGCAACTACACCCAGTGCGACAGCATGCTGGTTGGTGACAAGAGCGCCGCCCATACGTTCCCGTATATCACGGTGGCAAACCCCACCGCACAGACGGAACACGAAGCCACCACCAGCCGCATCAGCGAAGACCAGCTGTTCTATTTCGAGAGTCGCGGCATCAAGCGCGAAGACGCCATTCAGGCCATGGTAGGCGGTTTCTGTAAGGACGTGTTCAAGGAACTCCCCGGCGAATTCGCCACCGAAGCCCGCCAGCTTCTGACATTGAAGCTGGAACACAGCGTGGGGTAACTCGCGTGTCATCCTGAGCGCCCCTCCGCGTGTCACCGGAAAACACAACCGCCCCCCATCTTTGAGCGTATTTTTACAAAAGGGGTTACTAAACAAACCAATTTCAACGTTTTGGTAACCCAATATTTAGTTTATCTACAACATTTTCTCTTTAAAAGGTTACTAAAGTCCTTTACACATCAATTTTAGTAACCCACAATAAGAGCCTCACACAGGAAAAGCTCCTTTCACCAGCACTTTTTGTTTAATTTATTCAAAAAAGGGGTTACTAAAACACATCTTCAAACATATTTAGTAACCCATTTTGCCG
Source organism: Fibrobacter sp. UWH9 (assembly GCF_900129715.1). Taxonomy (NCBI): domain Bacteria; kingdom Pseudomonadati; phylum Fibrobacterota; class Fibrobacteria; order Fibrobacterales; family Fibrobacteraceae; genus Fibrobacter; species Fibrobacter sp. UWH9. Next base: position 108,566 of record NZ_FQWP01000011.1, read on the forward strand.
AAAAGGCATCACTTTCACTCCGATTAGATTCATTTCTTGTTATATTGTGAAAAAATTGGATTCCACTCCTACAAACCTAAGAAACGCATGGTCTTCGGCCCCCTCTAGATGGAACCCGCAAACAACGAGGTATTTATGAACGTTCTTTTCTTGATGGCTAACGGTTTTGAAGAAACCGAATTCGTTACTCCTTTTGACTACTGGCAGCGTGGCGGTCTGAATGTGACTTTGGCTTCCATCAGCGATAGCCTGGAAGTTGTAGGCGCCCATGGTCTGGCCATCAAGGCAAACGTTCTCTTGAAAGACGTGATGGCAGGAGCCGCAGCTAGCCTCGCCGACTTCGATGCAGTCTGCCTCCCCGGTGGCGGCCCCGGCGTTCAGAACCTGAAGGCTGACCCAGCCGTTGCCGACGTCCTGCGCGACTTTGATTCCAAAGGCAAGTGGATTTTCGCCATCTGCGCCGCCCCGCTGGTTCTTTCCAAGGCAGGTCTCCTCAAGACCCGCAAGTGTACTTGCTTCCCGGGCTGCGAAGTGGAACTGGACTGCAAGCAGTTCCTTACCGACCGCGTAGTCGTCGATGGCAACATCATTACCAGCCGCGGCGCCGGTACCGCCGAAGAATTCGCCTTTGAATGCCTGGCCCAGGCAGCCAACCGCGAAACCTCCGAAAAGATCCGCAAGCAGGTGGTAGCCCGCTAAAACTTCGGGGCGCGCTCCACCGAAGCGCAGGCCTTTGAAACGGCTCAGTTTGCGACAGCTCCAAGGTGAAACCTTGGGGCTTTTTTACTAAATTTGGCCCTATGAATTTTCAAGATCGCATTATCCGCGCCACAGGCAAGAAGACTCCCTTCCGCCTGATTGTGGTTGACCTGACCAAGACCATGAACACCATCGGCAAGCAGCATGACGCCAAGGGTTACGCCCTCAAGCTCATGGCCGAGAACTCCATCGCCAGCCTCTTTTTGAGCGCAGGCCTCAAGTTCCCCGGCACCGTAAGTTTCACCACCAGCTTTGGTGGCGAGATCACCTGCATCCAGTCAGACTCCACTCCCCAGGGTTTGATCCGCGCCATGATTCCGCAGAGCGAACTGCAGGCCATCGGCGGCAACGAACCCGCACTCGTTCCCCAGACCGTCAAGGTGGTCAAGCTGAACGAACAGGGCAAGCGCGTTCACGAAAGCATTATCGAGGCCCCCTCCGTTTCTATGGGTCAGAATCTGGCCAGCTACCTCTTGCAGTCCGAACAGGTACGTTCCGCTGTGGGTATCGAAGCCAATTTCAATAAAGAAGACCCCAGCAAACTGGACTACGCCGCCGGTTTCTACATCGAAGCCTTTCCGGATCTTGAAGACAAGGACATCAACCTGATTGAAGTGATCATCCAGAACCTGCCCACCTTCAAGGACATGACCAAGGCCGAAGGCTTTGACCTGGATGAACTGCTGGACCAGCTCCGCGGCCCCTACGAAATCGACATCGTCAAGGAAATTGAACCCAAGGCCTACTGCCCCTGCAGCCAGGAACGCATGGTGGGTACCGTAGCGACCCTCCCCCTCAATGACCTGGAAGATCTGGAAAAAGACGGCGAAGACCTGGACGTCACCTGCGACTTCTGCCGCAACAAGTATAAGATCACCCTGAACGACCTGCGCGAAATCATCGCCAGCCGTAAAAAGAATTAACGTCAATCCGAAGGATTAATATGTTTACCAAACAATGTGTCGTCACCCTGGACCTTGAAGGCGTTCTCGCTCCGGAAATCTGGATTGCCGTTGCAGAAAAGACCGGCATCGCCGACCTGCGCCTGACCACCCGCGACATTCCCGACTACGACGTTCTGATGAAGGGCCGTATCAAGATTTTGGAACGCGAAGGCATCAAGCTCAGCGACATCCAGAATGTAATCGCCAACCTGGGCCTGCTGGAAGGCGCCCGCGATTTCATGGACACACTCCGCGACGAAGCCCAGGTGATCATCCTCAGCGACACCTTCCAGGAATTCGCCTATCCCATCATGAAGAACCTGGGCATGCCCAGCATTTTCTGCCACAACCTTGTTGTAGAAAATGACATGATCAAGGGTTACCACCTGCGCCTGAACGACCAGAAGACCAAGGTGGTCAAGTCCCTGCAAGACCTGAACTTCAAGGTATTTGCTAGCGGAGACTCCTTCAACGATACAGGCATGCTGAAGCAGGCAGACAAGGGTTGCTTCTTCTGCGCCCCGGATTCCATCGTCGCTCAGTTCCCCCAGCTGGAAGCCACCAAGACTTACGCAGAGCTCCTCGAAAAGTTCCATAAGTTCCAGGACACCCTTTAATTATTAGGGCTTTACTGCTAATAAACGCCGCTCCAAAGCGGCGTTTATTTTTGTTTCCGCATACTTTTAAATAAAAAAAATGGTCTAACTCAACAAAAATTAGGTTAGACCAAGTATCTAAGATACAGTTTTTAGGTAGGTAAATCTCAGTAAGTAAAAGGGTGTGATATTTTACTTAGTTATATTAGGTCTACACTTTGAAAGAACATAGCCAAAAATAAAAAATTTATATGTGAGCATCATTTTTACGCAGCGAGCACATCAAGAGCCTCGGTTCGAGAGACTCGATCTTGTAATTGTTACGGTTTTTCTTGGACTTTTTGTTCTTCTTGTTGAGTTTAGACACATAACCCCTATAGCCTTTCAAAGGAAAGGCTTTGTTAATTTGTTTAAAATCTTGTTATAGTTAGTAGTTTTTTACACAGCGGATGGAAAGAGCGTGAATCTTACTAGCTCCCCCCGATCGTTCAAAAAAATTCTTTTCCACATATACTGCACGACCAGCAATTTCATTACTATTATGCTGTTGAGGAAGATAAAAACCTGCAGACAACTTAATTTGGTCAAATTTTCCCAACTGCCAATACCCCGCAGGCAGTATCGACAGGCCGTAGTTGTTGCTACCGAAGCCGGCGACCTTCGAGCCCATGTAGTACGCGACGCTGTTGCTGCTTTTTGTCTGAAGATTCGCCCATTCGCCATCATTCGCTATATGCCAGCCATCCGGGCAAAGCCCCTGGTGAATGATTTCACCGTCAATCAATTTTCCATCTTTGTCTCGAGCAAAAGAATAATTGCATTGTTCTGACCCCAGCGAGACAGAATCACAGACCGAAGGAAGGTTCATGGCGTTGCTCCAGGTATAGAGTCCGCCCCAGCCGTTCTCGCAGTACCACGGGTCGTCATCGTAGCAGTACTTGGTCGAGTCGCCCTGTAGCGTGCCGCCCGCAATCATCTTTCCAAAATTGAGATTTTCCGCGAAATACACAAGCGTGTCCGTATAATAGATGCCATCCTTCAGGCTAACCGTCCGATACTTCTGTCCGTCGCGAGGGTCGGTGAACTCGCCGTAAGACACCTTCTCGTTGAACTGGTTTGTCATATCAAAGTAACTACTGCTAGACGTATTCGCATTTTCCATGGAATCAAGATTAAGCCATTGTCCACTACGGCAAATCATCTGGAAACCATCTTTATGATGATAGGTCACTCCTTCACAATCTTCCGTACACTCAACAAAACACATCAACTCTTTAGGAAAGGAACTTGAACTAAACAAAAACATATCATCACTTGAAGAACTGCTCATGGAGTCCGTGGACGAGCTGGATTTCGCAGAGGAAGAGCTGTTCGTAGTCGAAGACGAAACGCTGCTGCTGGATTTGTCATCTTTGCTGCTGCAAGACGAGGGGCTAGAGCCTTCATGGCTGTCGCCACTCAGGGTAGCGCCGCTGTCGGAGGATTCCTTTTCCGGTTCAACGAAGCTGCTGCTGTCGTCGTCACCGCAGGCGGTAAAGCACATGGTAGCGGCAACAAGGGCAAGGGCAAAAGGTAACAGTCGATTCATTTTTTTACTCCAAAGAAAGAAAATAGAAATTGTTGATGAGGCACGAGGTTCGAGGTATGAGCGCGCTCGCGGGGCTCGCTTCGAGGTTAAAATTTGGCGCCGTTGGCGCGGGGTTTTAATTATGAACTATGAATTATAAGAGGAAATTTGGCGGCTTCGCCGCGGGTTTAGAGGTTCGCTGCGGAACAACGTATCAGCGGCGGAAAACCGTGTAAGCGAAAAAAACTTGAGGAACCTTAAGTCTTGAGGGGACTCTCGATGCCCACAATCGCCTTCTCCTGCAGCGAAGCCGCGTAACTCACAACTCATAGCTCACAACTCATAACTCATAATTTTTTCAAAGGTGAAACAACTTCATAGGCAAAAAACATACATCCCAAAAATTAGTAAATAATAAGCCGGATGTCATACAAAATCATCCCAAAACTTTACTTTATATTGAAACAAAAAAAATTACTTAATACAAAAATCTTACACCACAAAATTACAAACAACTTACAACATTACGACATAAAAAATGCGGCATCCCGTAAGGTTGCCGCAAATTCCACGTTTTCAAAAAAAAATAGGCCTTCTTCGGCTTTTTAAAAAATTTATATGTGAGCATCATTTTTACGCAGCGTCCATCAAGAGTCTCGGTTCAAGAGACTCGATCTTGTAATTGTTACGGTTTTTCTTGGACTTTTTGTTCTTCTTGTTGAGTTTAGACACATAACCCCTATAGCCTTTCAAAGGAAAGGCTTCGTTAATTTATTTAAATTCTTGTTATAATTAGTAGTTTTTTACACAGCGGATGGAAAGAGCATTTGTCTTAAGCGCCCCTCCACTCCGACTAAAAGAATTTTTGTTAACATAGGCCGCTTGAGCAACATCCTCTTGACTTTTATGTTGTTGCGGCAGATAATAGCCCACAGACTCAGTAATGTGTTCGAATTTTTCTTCTTGCCAATACCCGGCTGGCAGTATCGATAACCCGTAAGAATTCTTGCTACCGAATCCGGTAACCATTGAGCCCATGTAATAGGCAACATCACTACCGCTCATTTCAGACAGAAGCGTCCATACATCCTCGTTCATCACATGCCACCCGTCTGGGCAAATGCCTTGATGCTGGAGAAAATTGATATATCCGTCGAGTTTTTCATTCTTATTGCTATAGTCAAACTTATTAGGACATTTTTCCGAAGC